>NZ_JBSFJX010000056.1:0-50742 GCF_053598275.1 Streptomyces sp. NPDC001156
GGACCCTGACTCCGGCCACACCATGAAGCACGGAGGGCGGCCCCGCCACCAGCGGAACCACCCTCACAGCAAGATTTTCAGTGATCTTCTAGGCGGCAGTGCGGCGCCGAAGGAAGAGCACCGTCGGGACGGTCATGGCGAGCGGCACGATTCCGGCCACGAGCCACCCCAGGTGGAGGGCGTCGGTGAAGGCCTGCGGGAAGGCGACGGAGACCGTATGCGCCAGCGAGGCCGGGAGGTGGCTCGTGCCGCCGTGGGTGATGCCCGCCACGACATCGTCGACCCGGCCGGCCGGAACCCCGGCCGAGGCCAGCCGGTCGTGCAGGAGGTGCGGGAAACGGGTGGTGACCAGGGTGCCGAGGACGCTGGGACCGAGGACGCTGCCGAGCTGGCGGAACATGTTGACCGACGCGGCCGCCATGCCGGCCTGCAGCGGCGGCACGCTGTTGACCGCCGCGGCCGTCGACGGCGCCACCAGCAGGGCCGAGCCCACCCCGGCGACGAACAGGCCCGGCCACATCGCGCCGTACCCGCTGAAGGGCCCGGCCGCCAGAAGCGCGAAGGCTCCCCCGCCCATGAGGACGAGGCCCGCGGTGAGCGTGGCGCCGATGCCGAGCCATCGCACCACGCGGGCGGCGAACGCGCTGATGACGATGTAGGCGGCGAACATCGGGAGCAGCTTCACCCCGGTCATCAGGGCGTTTTCGTGGGCGACCCGCTCCAGATAGAGAACGGTGAGCAGCGAGATGCCGACGAAGGACAGCATGGTGATGGCGCCGATGCTCATCACGGTCGTGAACGAGGCGCTCCTGAACAGTCGCAGCTCCAGCATGGGATCGCGGTGGCGAAGCTCGACCCGTACGAAGGCCGCCAGCGAGACGGCGAAGACCACGTACGCGGCGATGATCACGGGCTTCCCGTAGCCGGTGGCGCCGCCCTCGATGATCGAGTACGTCGCCGACGCGACCGCCAGGGTGCCGAGCACCACGCCCGCCGAGTCGAACCGGCGCGTCGGATGCTTGCTCTCGCTCACCAGCAGCGGGGTGAGGACGAGGGTGATCAGGCCGATGACGACGTCGGTGAGGAACACCGCGTGCCACGACACCTGATCCAGCAGCACGCCCGCCACCAGCGGTCCGACGGCCAGCCCGAGGCCGGCGCAACTGGCCCAGACGCTGATGGCCCCGGTGCGCTCATGGGGATCGGTGAACGTGTGGCTCACGATCGACAGGCTCGAGGGCAGTACGGCCGCAGCGCCGACGCCCATCAGGGCCTGGGCGGCGATGAGCAGGCCGGCGTTCCCCGCCAGGAAGGCGATGAAGCTTCCCAGTGTGAACAGCGAAACGCCCGCCCAGAACACCCGTCGCCGCCCGACGAGGTCGCTCAGGGTGCCGGCGGACAGCACCAGGCTGACCACGGCGAGGCTGAAGGCGCTGCTCACCCAGACCACGGTGCTGGGCGATATATGGAGGTCGTCCTGGAGCGGTGTCAGCGCGGAGATCGTCGAGGACACGTTGACGAAGGTCATCATCACGCCGAGGCAGAGGACCAGGAGAGCCCACCACCTCCGTCTGTTCGAGGCGGTGGGCGGCACAGAGCGCTGTGCTGCAAGGGCATTATCCTGGCTAGTGGAGACCATAGTCAGAACGTAGCATGCTGGCTATACCAATGCGCAGTCAGAGGAGCGTGATCGACATGAAGGAATCCACGGGAGAGCCGGAGCCCGGCTTCGAGGCCGTGATCACGCGATCCGGCCGGTTCGCCGACCGTGGCGCCTGGAGCGCCGAGGGCTGGTGCCATATGGAGAGCGCACTGGAACTGGTCGGCACCCGTTCCGCGATGATCCTGATGCGCGAGATCTACTACGGCGGCCGACGCTTCGACGAACTCGCCCGGCACACCGGCCTGACCGAAGCCGTCACCTCCCAGCGCCTCAAGCGCCTCGTCGACGCCGGCCTGCTGCAACGGCACCCCTACCGGGAGCCCGGCCAACGGACCAGGTACGAATACGTCCTCACCGATCTGGGCCGGTCACTGTTCCCGGTGTTCGTCGCACTGATGGATTGGGGCGCACGCGTGGGCAGGGAAGGCGGCGTCGAACTCGTCCACGCCGACTGCGGAAGCCCGCTCAACGCCGTGGTGCAGTGCACGAAGGGCCATCACGTGGGACTACCGGACACAGTCGCCCGTATCGCATCGGACGGAAAACGCCAGAGTCTCTCGCAACCTGACGCCCCGTCCGAGCCTGCGTCCTGACCGACACGTGGTGGGTCCCGACTGGAGCACCCATGGTGCGGTGGAGCTTTCCCCGCCTCACCAAGGCCCGCGCACGGAGCGGGCCCGCGCCGCCTCTGCGGCGCGGCCTGTCTTCCGTCTTCGCCCCGGCTGGGCCGTGCCTGGCGGCACGCTGTGTGCGGCGGACAGAGCAAGTCACAGGCGCCGCCGAGCAGTTGTGGCTGGCCAGGCGCGAATGGGCCCCGACGGGGAGATCACTGATGCGGGCAGCAGCTCGGGACGCTGCCACCTCCACGTGGAGATCGAGGCCCTCCGCGTCGACCCGCTCTTCCCTGACTGTCAGGCGCAATCCCTCCAGCCGGACGACGCGGCCTCGAACGCGGCACGGTCCTGCAGACCCACCTCCCGCAGGGCCGCACCGCCGCAGCCGGAGGGAATCGCGCAGCAGATGCACCCGCCGGGACCAGTCCTCGGCGTGGACCCGCCCCGCGATGACGAAGCCTTCGAACCGCACGGCGTCGACGGCGTCGGGCTCCACTCCACCGTCGACCGGTGGCCGCCTGTCGGACTCTCGACGTCAGGACCGGAGAGCATCGACCGGCTCCATACGGGAGGCCCGCAGTGACGGGTAGAGGCCGGCCAGGAGTCCGACGAGGGCTCCGGCGACCGGGGCCCCGAAGGCAAGACGGACGTCCAGGACCGGAGTCCAGTCCCTGACGGCGGAGACGGCCACCACGACGACCATGCCCAGGACGGCACCGACGACGCCGCCGAGGAGTCCGATGGTCGTCGACTCCACCAGGAACTGGCCGGCGACCTGCCGTCGCGAGGCGCCGAGGGCGCGGCGCAAACCGATCTCCCCGATCCGCTCCATGACGGTCACCAGCGTCACATTGGCGATGCCGATGGCGCCGACCACCAGCGACACCAGTCCCAGCACCAGGAACAGGCCGTTGACGTCGCCCTGTACTCCCTTGCGTGCCTTGGTGGATCTCGGCAAGATCAAGCGTCTCCTTCAACACGGCGTTGATCAGGAGTGGTGGCACATGGAGGAGGGCCGCATCACGGATGCTTGGCGGAATTCCGAGGCTGACTAACACCTCAACCTCGCGGTGCCCCTTGCGTGCCCGATCAGATGGCGGGTGGCAGCGCATGACGGCAATAGAGCCGTAGGCTCGAGGACCTTGGCGGTAAGAGGGGGCAGCCCCGAGCCCTTGCAACCACCGACCGCGCTTGTTGTCCAGCCCGGTTGGCGACCGGCTCAGTGTCCCGGTGTTCCCAAGATGCTGGTGCCCGCAAGGATGCAGGCCGTCACATAGCTGACCAGGGCGGGTATGCCGAACGACGCCATCATCATCCAGAATGCCCAAAACCTGTGCACTCCTTCGGGGAGGCGGGAGCGCGGCTCCAGACCAAGACCGGTGCGGGCATGACGGGTTACCGCGATCGCGCAACCAGGACGTGATTCCGTACGCCGGATGGCCTGGCGAACCTGCGTACTGACCGGATGTTTGTTGTCGACGGTAAGACGGACCTGCTTCTCGTCCCGCATATGCAGTTCGTCGATGTAACCGACGCGAGCAATCGCGGTGTAGCGGCGCACGCTGACCATGCTGTCCAAACGAAGCGTGCGCACCCCGGTCATGGTCCTGGCGGAGACGAAGTACCGACCGTCTTGGACGACTATGGACGGTCGACCCGCGAATCCGTACCAGATCGCGAGCAGGATGGGGCCGGCAATGGCTCCAGCCAAGGTAGAGATTCCCGTGTATGTGCCCTTGAGCACGTGGGATCGGATCAGCCCCGCGTCAACAAACACGATCGCCGCCCAAAGGGACGACACGACCCACGACCCGCGCAGCATCCGTCGCCGCGCATACGACGCCTTTACGGGACCGGGGGCTCCTCGGGAACCCAGCCGCCGCTGGGTGCGCCGTGCCCTTCGAGCGGGCCGACGCAGCTCACGCGTCAGGTCTGCCATCGGATCCGCACCGTCACCATCCCGCGCCGCCACCGGCCGATCATATGCCCGAACGATCCCGTGTTCGCCGAATATCCGCTGTCTCGTCATGACCGTGCCGGGCTGAGCCAGGCGTGCAGACCTAAGCGGTAGTGGTGTTGACGGTTCGGGTCGAAGAGGCCACGTGCCTACTGCTCTCCTCATGCGGGTGTGAGGCTCCCATGGACTGCCCCGTGATGGACCCTGATCGACCGGGCATCGTCAGGTACCTGACTAAGTGTTAGCCCTGAGACTCAGAGGCCCGGTGTGCGCGAAGCCGCATGATGGTCTGTATGACCCACGATTCAGGCAGCGCCCCAATGGAGAACACCCAAATCACGGCCGTGACCGATGGTGTCGCGCAGGTCTACACGTGGGAGGAGGACGCACGGATCGAGGTACGAAACCTCGGTGGTGAGGTCGTCATCGAGGCGAATGCCGCAGGTCTCAGGACGCTCGCCGGCCATCTGCTCGTGCTCGCCAAGAACGACGTTCCCGACGGAAGCCACCTGCACCTTGAGGACAGCAACGGTCTGGAGGACGGGTCCGTCGGCTTGGTTGTGGAACGCAGCGACGCCGAATGACGCACACCGTGCAGCTAGCAGCGCGTGCCCCCGACTGACCCTGTCGAAGCATGTCGAAGTAGCCCAACCAAGCCCGCGATCACAGTAATTGGCGCAGGTCACGTGAGTACAGCAGCGCAAGTATCCAGGCGCCTTCCAAACGCTTGGCCGCTGGTTCGAGTCCTGCCGGGGGCTCCACTGAGGGCCCTCCCTCCGAGAGGGCCCTTTTGCTGGTCAGAACAGGTAACACTCCGATGCGGCGAAGCCCAGGCACTTCCCCGACGCTCAAAGGAAGGCTCCAGGGCCGTGCGGCTGTCACTGGCTTCCTGCGGGTGGCTGCGGTGGATACGCGGGCGAGTTCTCGTCTGCGAGGATCAGCCGACCTCGAGCCGCTCAGGCAGATCCCCAGATCGCCATCCGCCCCCTCAAGGCTTTGGGACGGCACCGGCCCCACGTGAGAGCCACGGCGGGCGGCAGTTCATCCCTTCGGCGCCGGGGGCCCGACCCATGGGGCCGCAAGCGAGTTACGGCCCTGAGTGGAGACCTAGGGCCGAAGGCATTGCAGTTCCGTTCTGGTCCACGGCCGCGCGCACGAACCGAGCAGCCAAGCTTTGGGGCGGAAACCTTCGAGTCGAGTGCCTGACGTTGGACCACTGGCGCAATGCCGAGCTTCCTGACCTGGCCGACGAACAATTGCTCGTCGGGATCAACTGGTCAGGCCCGCGATTGGTCGGATGGAGCTTCACCGTCCCCGAGGTGATCAATCCCCTCACCCGCGCGCTCGGCGAATCTTCCCCCGGGCCAGCATCGGCCTTCGGTTAGGCGAGCGACCCGTGCGTGCCCCCTCCGTGCCCGATCGTCGGAGAAGAGCGGAAAACGACGGGAAACCACGGCGTCGTAGCCGTTACCCAACGTCCTTGATCGCCATCGGGCCAATGAGGCACCACCACGTTCGCTTGATCAAGCAGTTCCTCCACAGCATTCGCTGCGGAGGAACTGGCGATGTCGATGATCTCCGCCCAAGAGGCCGGCTCGTAACGCGCCAGTTTCGACAGGCCAAAGAGAACCGCCCATCAAGCCAAGAGCGGGTCAACGGGACCAGCCATGCTGCCGAGCGCCGGGAAGGCATAGGCATCGCTCGGACCGCGGTGCAACGTCGCCCGCTTGAGAGCCTCAAGGCGCCTGTCGGGCGTTGAAGCGCCACGTCGGCCATTTGTCACGCATGCGGTCGAGTCTGGGATGCAAGGGGGGCGCGGCTGTGGCCTGCGCATCCCGGGAGGTCGGGCCGCCGCCCTGCCGGATCTGCGGTGCCCGCGTGTTCCACCCCTCCCGCGGACCTGCGGCGGCCGGGGTGGACCGCGTTGGCATCAGCCCCGGCTGCAGTCCTGTCACAGATCGGAGCCCTGCCCTGTCGACCACCCAAAAGGTACAAATCTAAACGACTTGATCTCAGTAGGACCCGGCCGAGGTCGTCCACGTCCTGCCAGGACACATGCTGCTCCAGTCGCCCACCCCGCCGTGGTCCTGGTCGACGCAGCCGACCCGCGTGAGAACGAGTCAGCCAGGTGAGGACAAAAACTCGATGACCAGCACTGACAGGGTGACCCTTGGTAAGCGATCGACCACGAGCGATATATCCGAGTCGGCGGTCGCGATGCTCGACGAGCGTGGCACGGTGATCGCCTGGACGCAGGCCGCCGAGCAGCTTCTCGGGTACTCCGCCAGGGACGTGGTGGGCCGGTCCGCCGCACTCGTGCTGCCGCCTTCCGAGGAAACGCCGACGATATCGGCGTTCATCGAGCAGTACCGTGCCCACAATGACTGGTTGGGCACGATGACGGTGCGCCACCGCGATGGCCGCATGCTCGACATCAACCACCGGATCTCGATGTTGGGGGGGCAGGACGGAACATTCCGGTGGCTTGTGTCCGTCACCGACATCGGCACGCTCTCCCGGGAAACGAGAAACGGATCGGTGCGGGAGTCGCTCCTCACCCACGCGCCGATCGGCATCGTCGTTCGCGACCCGAAGCTGCGCTGCGTCTGGGCGAACGACACGATGGAGAGCCACGACGGCATCTCCCGTGACCGGCGGCTCGGCCGGCGAATCACCGATGCACAGCCCGGCTTCGAGGCCGAAGCCCTGGAAGCGGTGATGCGGCAGGCGCTGCGGAACGGCACCACGGCGGTCCACGAGTACCGGGCGTGGCCGACGGAAGATCCGCGCCGGGAGCACGCATTCTCGGTCTCGTACTTCTGCCTCCAGGACGCGGACGGCAAGACACTGGGGGTGTGCGGCATCAGCGTGGATGTCACCGGCAGTCAGCGGGCGCGCGAGCGCCTTGCCATCCTCAGCCAGGCCGCCACGCGTATCGGCAGCACCCTGGACGTCATGCGGACCGGGCAGGAACTGGCCGACCTTGCCGTGCCCCTGCTGGCCGACTTCGCCTACGTCGACCTGGGGGAGTCCGTCCCGTTCGGCGAAGAGCCCTCGACCCGAATCGACACGATGAGCGGTCGCCCTTCCGTTTTCCTCCGTGCCGGACAGGCCTCGATCCACCCAGGAGTCCCAGAGTCGGCGTTTGCGCGAGGGGAGACGGTTTTCGTTCCCCCGACCTCGCCGCTCGCCGGCGTTCTGGGCACGGGGAGGTCCCATCTGGAACCGGTGCTGGACGCCTCTCCTGGGACATGGGTCGACCACGACCCGGCGCGGGCGCAAAAGATACGTGAGTACGGGGCGCACTCCGTGATGGTCGTGCCCATCATTGCGCGGCGCTCCGTCCTGGGTATCGCGGTGTTCGTCCGCACCGAGGACCCCGTTCCGTTTCACGAGGATGACCTGCTGCTCGCCGAGCAGCTCGTCACCCGGGCCGCGCTGTCCTTGGACAACGCCCGCCAATACACGCGCGAACACACCACGGCCCTCGCCCTGCAACGCAACCTGCTCCCCCACCGCTTGACGGGCGGCGCGGCGGTCGAGGCGGCCTGGCGCTACCTGCCGGCCGACACGGAAGCCGGTGTCGGAGGCGACTGGTTCGACGTGATCCCGCTGTCCGGCGCCCGGGTGGCCCTCGTCGTCGGCGATGTCGTCGGACACGGCATCAACGCCGCCGCCACCATGGGCAGGCTCCGCACCGCCGTACGCACGCTCGCCGACCTGGAGATGCCCCCCGACGAACTGCTGACCCACCTCGACGACACCTTCCAGCGACTGGCCGAGGCGGACGTCGACGCCGCGGACCAGGCCCCCACGGTGGTAGGCGCCACCTGTCTGTACGCCGTCTACGACCCGGCCACCCGGAAGTGCACCATGGCACGGGCCGGGCACCCCCCACCCGCCATCATCGACCCGCAGGGACAGGTCACCTTCCCCGACCTGCCCACCGGAAGCCCACTCGGCATCGGCCTGGGCATCCCCTTCGAGGCCGTGGAACTGGAACTGGCCGAGGGAAGCCTCCTCGCCCTCTACACCGACGGCCTGATCGAAACCCGCGACCACGACATCGACGTGGGAATGCACCGCCTGGCCACCGCCCTGGCACAACCCAGTCACTCCCTGGAAGACCTGTGCACCCGAGCGACAGAGACCCGCCCGCGGCAGGCACCATCCGACGACGTCACCCTGCTTCTGGTGCGGACCCGCTCCCTCAGCCCCGCCCAGGTCGCCTCCTGGACGCTGCCGAACGACCAAACTGCTGTCCGCAGCGCCCGGCACATGGCAGCCCGCCAGCTCACCGAATGGGGCCTGGAAGGTCCCCAGGACCCCACACAACGGATCGTCAGCGAACTGGTCACCAACGCCGTCCGCCACAGCACCGGCCCGATCGGACTGCGTTTGATCCACCACCAAGCCCTGACCTGCGAAGTATTCGACACCGACGCCAGCTCCCCGCGTCTGAGTCACGCGCGCGCCATCGACGAAAACGGCCGCGGCCTCTTCCTGGTCACCCAGCTGTCCCGCAGATGGGGCGCCCGCCCAGCGTCGGGCGGCAAAGTCATCTGGGCCGAACAAGACCTGGACTCCGCACCCTCACTCGCACGGGCCTCCGGCACACCCTCCGCGCGCAAGAAGTAACCGAGCCATCCCCCTCCGTCGCGAGCATCCGGCATGCACGCTCCTGCCTACGGGCCGCACCGCGCAGGCTGCGCCGACGCGCGCCCACACGTGGACAGTGCCGGTGGGGATGAGTCGATCACCGCGTAGCGCGGCCCGATCAAGAGCATGCCTCCGGCGGGGGATCGGCCGGCACCGGGATGGAGAGGGCGCCGTTCCCGGGTGCGGGTCCATAGTGACGTGCGCGGGGCTCCCATCCCGTCCACCGTCGCGTTGAGCTTCGCCCCCGCACCCTGCCTACGGCTGGAAGTACTCCGACATCAGGCGGCTGACCCATTCCGGCTGCTTGATGTTCACGGGGCAGAACTCCGCCATCGTCGGCTTCAGGTCGATGACCGGGGTGCCCGAGACCGCGTCGAGGCCCACCACCGTCAATTCGCGGCTGTGGACGGATTCAATGGCGCAGGACGTCACTCCGATGCGGTTCGGTCTGCGGGGGCCGCGGCCGGCGAATACGCCGACGGGCGGGAGGTCGGAGCGGCCGCGGTAGGGGCGGGGTTCGCGGTAATCGTCTTGTTCCGGGAACTGGTCGAAGACGAAGAGGACCTCCACGTGGGAGAAGCCCTCCAGACCCTGGAGGCACGCCTCGCCGAAGCGCTCGTCGATGGTGATCGTGCTGCGGACGGCACCCCAGTTGTCCGTGTGCTGGACATCCGTCCGGTCGTTCCGGACCGTACCTATCGGTGTGATCTCGAAGCTCGGCATGGCTAGAGCCTATCCACGCCATGCCGCGCCCATACAAGCGCCGAGGCCACCGGCACTGAGGCTGTGTGACGCGCAGGAGGAGATCCGTCAGGGCCAAACGACGCGTACCCATACGCGGCGCGCCACCGCTTCGCGAGAAGCTTGTCAGTTCCATTGGACGGCAAAAAAGCAAAGGCAAGGAGAGCCATCTCCTTGCCACTCTCAACGTATAGCGCCCTGGGGGGCTTGCCGCAAGACCCGGGTCACGGCGCACAATCGTCGGCCGAGCCCACAGCCTGCGGAAACGGGGGCACAACGTGCGTGTGTTGTCGTCGACGTATGGGGTTGCGGGCGCTCGCCGCGGAGGTGCGGGGTGCGCGCCGCCCGAGAGGGCTGAGCGGTCGGCCGACTCATCGATGGGAAGGCAACCAGAGATGTGGACGCGCCCGACAAGAGGTTCGACAGAGTTGGAGGCGCCGGTGATTCGATCGGCCACCGCAGGGCAACGGGGCATGGCTGCCTCGGAGGTATCGCAATGATCAAGCAGTACGTGTTGGGTCTTCAAGAGGTTGACGAGACGCAGGTCACCGTCGTCGGCGGCAAGGGCGCGCACCTGGGCGGGCTGTCGCGGATCGAAGGCATCCGCGTGCCAGGGGGCCTTTGCGTGACGACGGACGCCTTCCGGCGGATCATGGCGGAAGCGCCGTCGATCGACGGTCGGCTCGATCAGCTGTCGCGCTTGGACCCGGACGACCGGGAGGCAATCCGCACGCTCAGCGCGCAGATTCGCCGGACCATCGAAGAGATTGCCATCCCGGGCGATCTCGCGGCGGCGATCACCCGCGCGCTCGCCCGGCTCGGCGAGCAAGCCGCCTATGCCGTCCGATCCAGCGCGACGGCAGAGGACCTGCCGACGGCCTCCTTCGCCGGCCAGCAGGACACGTACCTGAACGTCGTGGGGCCGACGGCGATCCTCCAGCACGTCAGCCGATGCTGGGCCTCCCTGTTCACCGAGCGGGCCGTGACCTACCGTCAGCGGAACGGCATCGACCACCGTACGGTTCACATGGCCGTGGTCGTGCAGCAGATGGTCTTCCCGCATGCGGCCGGCATCCTGTTCACGGCCGACCCTGTCACGGGCAACCGGAAGGTCGCCACCGTGGACGCCGGCTTCGGCCTCGGCGAGGCCCTCGTCTCCGGCCTGGTGAACCCGGACGTCTTCAAGGTGCGACACGGCGAAGTCGTCGCCAAGGCGATCGCCGCCAAACGGCGTGCCGTTCACGCCCTGCCGGCCGGCGGTACGCAGGAAGTGGCGATCGACTCGCAGCAGCAGGAGCAGCCGGCGTTGACGGATGCGCAGGTCGTGCAACTCGTGCAGCTCGGGCGGCGGATCGAAGCGCACTTCGGCCGCCCGCAGGACATCGAGTGGTGCCTGGTCGATGATGGCTTCCGGATCGTCCAGAGCCGGCCGATCACGACGTTGTTCCCCATTCCCGAGGCCGGCGACCAGGAGAATCACGTCTACGTCTCCGTAGGCCATGGGCAGATGATGACCGACCCCATGAAGCCCCTGGGGCTCTCCATGTGGCAGCTGACGGCCATGGTGCCGATGCACGAGGCGGGCGGGAGGCTGTTCGTCGACGTCACCCGGCGCCTGGCCTCGCCGGCGGGCCGCGCCGGCCTCCTGGACGCCATGGGGAGAGGCGATCCGCTGGTCAGGGACGCTCTGGAGACCGTCCTCGACCGCGACGATTTCGTCCCGTCGCTCCCGGACGCGGGTCCCGGCGGGCCGCCGGCCAGAGGCGCGTTCGCCACGGTCGAGACCGATCCGGCCATCGTCACCGGGCTGATCGAGCGCAGTCAGGCGTCCATCGCCGCCCTGGAGCGCGACATCCGGACGAAGACCGGACCGGCGCTGTTCGACTTCCTGCTGGATGCCTTCGAGGAGCACAAGCGGGTCCTCGGTGATCCGCTGAACATTCAGGCGATCATGGCGGGGATGGAGGCCACGTGGTGGCTCAACGACAAGCTGCAGGAGTGGCTGGGCGAGAAGAACGCGGCTGACACGCTCACGCTGTCCGCCCCCGACAACGTCACCTCGGAGATGGGACTGGCGCTGCTCGACGTCGCGGACGTGATCCGCCCGCAGCCGGAGGTGGTGGCGTTCCTACAGGGCGTCGAGGACGAGGACTTCCTGGACGAGCTGGCGAAGCTCGCGGGCGGGACCGAAGCGCGCGACGCCATAGAGGCCTACCTCGACCGGTATGGCATGCGCTGCGTCGGCGAGATCGACATCACAAGGCCACGTTGGCGCGAGCGCCCCACCACGCTCGTGCCCGTGATCCTCGACAACGTCAGGAACTTCGAGCCGGGCGCCGCCGAGCGGCGCTTCGAGCAAGGAAGGCAGAAGGCGCAGAAGAAGGAACAGGACGTGCTGTCCCGCTTGCGGGCCCTGCCGGACGGGGACCGGAAAGCCGACGAGACCAAGCAGATGATCGATCGGGTCAGAACCTTCATCGGGTACCGGGAATACCCGAAGTACGGCATCATCAGCCGCTACTTCGTCTACAAGCAGGCCCTGCTGGCGGAGGCCGAGCGCCTCGTACAGGCCGACGTGCTGCCTGAGAAGGAGGACATCTTCTACCTCACGTTCCAGGAACTCCACGAGGTCGTGCGCTCGAACCAGGTGGATGCCCAGCTCATTCGGCAGCGCAAGGACGTGTTCCGGTCGTACCACGCGCTCACACCGCCCCGGGTGCTCACATCGGATGGTGAGGCCCTGACCGGGGCGTACCGGCGCGACGACGTGCCGGCCGGCGCCCTGATCGGCCTACCGGTTTCCGCCGGGACCATCGAGGGACGGGCCCGCGTCATCCTTGACATGGCGGAGGCCGATCTCGAAGCGGGCGACATCCTGGTCACGACCTTCACGGACCCCAGCTGGTCGCCGCTGTTCGTCGGAGTCGCGGGCCTGGTGACGGAGGTGGGCGGCCTGATGACCCATGGCGCGGTGATCGCCCGGGAGTACGGCCTGCCGGCCGTCGTGGGCGTGGAGCAGGCCACCCGGCTGATCCGGGACGGGCAGCGGATCCGCGTGCACGGAACCGACGGGTACGTCGAGATCCTGCCTTGACCGACCACACACCGAGAAGCCGCATCCGTAGCTTCCGACTGAACAACGCTCTCGGGGCGAAGCAGTCGCATGCCACAGCCGTGCCACATCGTGCGGTCAACCACGGTCCACGACGGCTCGCCGCAGTTGAGATGCGCCGTTCGCCTGGGTTGCCGCTCCAGCCGGACTGACCTGGAGTTCCACGCCGCCGATCACGTCCGGCCTTGCAAGGCGGTTGTCTCCCTCACCGCACGAGCGCCCTCCCGGGCCGTCCTGGGGCCGTGGAAGGGCGCTCGATGGTGACCGACCTCGACAACTGCTGACAGCTCAGCGGCACAGGCCAGAGCGGTGATCGATGAGGCGGCCGCACGTCACGGCCGCCGATGGTCAGTTGTGGCTGTGCAGGATCTCGTTCAGGCCGCCCCACACCGCGTTGTTCGGGCGGGCCTCCACAGCGCCGGTGACCGAGTTGCGCCGGAAAAGGATGTTGGAGGCGCCGCTGAGTTCGCGGGCCTTGACGATCTGGCCGTCGGGCATGGTGATCCGGGTGCCCGCGGTGACGTACAGGCCGGCCTCGACGACGCACTCGTCGCCGAGCGCGATGCCGACACCCGCCTCGGCGCCGATCAGGCAGCGCTCGCCGATGGCGATGATGACGTTGCCGCCGCCGGAGAGCGTGCCCATCGTGGAGGCGCCGCCGCCGATGTCCGAGCCGTCGCCGACCACGACGCCCGCCGAGATGCGGCCCTCGACCATCGAGGTGCCGAGAGTGCCCGCGTTGAAGTTCACGAAGCCTTCGTGCATGACCGTCGTGCCCTCGGCGAGGTGCGCGCCCAGCCGGACCCGGTCCGCGTCGGCGATACGGACGCCCTTGGGCGCGACGTAGTCCGTCATGCGCGGGAACTTGTCGATCGAGGTCACCTGGAGGTGCAGACCCTCGGCGCGGGCGTTCAGCCGCACCGTCTCGACGTCGTCCACGGCGACCGGGCCGAGCGAGGTCCAGGCGACGTTGGCGAGGAAGCCGAAGATGCCTTCGAGGCTCTGGCCGTGCGGCTTGACCAGGCGGTGCGAGAGCAGGTGGAGGCGCAGGTAGACATCGTGCGCGTCGATCGGCTTCTCGTCGAGGGAGGCGATGACCGTGCGGACCGCGACCACCTCGACACCGCGGCGGGGGTCGGGGCCGATGGCCTTCGCGGCACCTTCGCCGAGCAGCTCCACGGCACGCTCGACGGACAGCCGCTCGGTGCCGGAGGGGCCGGGCTCGGCAGCCAGTTCAGGCGCGGGGAACCAGGTGTCGAGAACGGTGCCGTCGGCGGCGACCGTGGCGAGTCCGGCGGCCACGGCACCGGTGGTACGGGGAGCAGTCGTGTCGGTCATAGGGGAAACCTAACGTGGCGGGGCCTGCGCGGGCGAACCGGTGAGCGAGCGTCTCGGCAGGCGGGCCCGGGTACGGCGCAGCACGGCGAACGCCGGGTCAGGCGATCACCCGTGCCAGCGCCTCCCGCGCGTACCGCTCGTCGTACGGCGCCCCCGTCAGCAGCACCTGGAGGCAGATCCCGTCCATCAGCGCGAGCAGGGCCCGTGCGGTGACCGGGTCGGTGCGCCGGGCGAGCCGCTCGGCGGTCTCCTCCGTCCACTCGGCGGCGACGGGACGCAGCGCGGGCCTGCGCAGGGCAGCGAGGTAGAGCTCGTACTCCAGCTCGACGCCCGTGCGGTCGCCGCCCAGCCACTCTCCAAGGGCCCGGGCGAGGTCGGCCGCCAGATCGCCCTCCCCGTCCTCCAGGCCACTGGTGGCGAGCACCTTGGCGAAGCCCTCGTTCGTCTGCCGCAGCGCGGCGACCATGAGTTCGTCGAGGGTCTTGAAGTGGTAGGTCGTGGAGCCCAGCGGCACATCGGCCTCGGCGGCCACGGAGCGGTGGCTCAGTCCGGCGATGCCGTTACGGGCCACGACCCGGATGGCCGCGTCGATGATCCGCTGGCGCCGCTCGGGGTCGTACCGGCGGGCCATCAGTGCGCGCCTCCCAGGTTCAGAACCACCACCCCGCCGATGATCAGCACGATCCCGGCGATCTTCGCGAGTCCCAGCCCCTCGCCGAACAGCACCAGCCCGAGGGCGGCGATGGTCGCGGTGCCGATCCCAGCCCAGATCGCATAGGCCGTACCGATCGACACGGTCTTCAGGGTCTGCGCGAGCAAGGCGAAGGAGAGGACATAGCCGAGGAGGGTCACCAGCGAGGGCCAGAGCCGGCTGAAGCCTTCGCTGTACTTCATGGCGGTCGTGGCGACGACTTCCGCGGCTATGGCCCCGGACAGGAAGGCGTATCCCATATGTACGAGTGTACGCATCGATGCGTACGGCTGTACACACATCGGCGGCCCGGCCTTCGAAGCCCCCCGCCGACCGGCCCACTGCGTCCACGCCCGCCACGACCTGGAGATCGGTGCGTTCGGTCAACTACCCGGACCGCTACCGGCATGTGAGCGGCGACTGCGTGAAGCTCGACCCGATTGGCTCCGCCTCCGCCCGGCGGGACGCCACCTTCAAGCTGGTCGAGGGCCTGGCCGACGCCTCCTGCTACGCCTTCGCCACGGCCGACGGGACCTATCTGCGACACCGCGCATTCCTGCTGCGCGCCGAGCAGAGCGACGGCTCCGCGCTGTTCGAGCAGGACGCCACCTTCTGCCCGCGCTCGTCCTCGTACTCTGGCGCCGTCATGCTGGAGTCCGTCAACTTCCCCGGGCGCTTTCCGCGCCACCAGGACTTCCAGCTCAAGCTGGACCCGTACCAGGACTCCGGCCTCTACCGGGCCGACTCGGCGTTCCGGCTGGTGGCCGGAGCGGCCTGAGCACGAGAAGTACGAAAGCGGCGGCACCCGTCGGGTGCCGCCGCTTTCGTCTGCCGGGAAAGCCGGCGGGTCTCAGACGTTGAACCCGAGCGCCCGGAGCTGCTCGCGGCCGTCGTCCGTGATCTTGTCGGGGCCCCACGGCGGCATCCAGACCCAGTTGATCCGCAGCTCGCTGACGAGACCGTCCGTGGCGGACTTGGCCTGGTCCTCGATGACGTCCGTCAGCGGGCAGGCCGCCGACGTCAGGGTCATGTCCACGGTGGCGATGTTCGCCGACTCGTCGATGTGGATGCCGTAGATCAGGCCGAGGTTGACGACGTCGATGCCCAGCTCGGGGTCGACGACGTCCATCAGGGCCTCGCGGAGCTCCTCCTCCGAGACCGGCTTCATCTCCACGGTGTCGCTCATGCCGTCTTCCTTTCGGCGTCGGCTCCGCCCAGCGCCTGGGCCGTCGCGTCCTTCCACGCCATCCAGCTCAGGAGGGCGCACTTCACCCGCGCCGGGTATTTGGAGACACCGGCGAACGCCACCGCGTCCTCCAGCACCTCCTCCATCGCGTCGTCGGGCTCGATCCGGCCCTTGGACTGCATCAGCTCCAGGAAGGTCTCCTGGATCTTCTGCGCCTCGGCCAGTTCCCTGCCGACGAGCAGTTCGTTCAGTACGGAGGCCGAGGCCTGGCTGATGGAGCAGCCCTGGCCCTCGTACGAGACGTCCTTGATCGTCGTGCCGTCGTACTTCACACGCAGCGTGATCTCGTCGCCGCAGGTCGGATTGACGTGGTGCACCTCGGCGTCGCCATCCCGCAGACCGCGCCCGTGCGGGTGCTTGTAGTGGTCCAGGATGACTTCCTGGTACATCGAATCCAGCTTCACGGTTTCAGCACGCCCTTCAGCCGAAGAAGTTCCGTACGTGCTCCAGCCCCTCGACCAGTGCGTCGATCTCGGCCGGCGTGGAGTACAGATAGAACGACGCCCGCGTGGTCGCAGGAATTCCGTACCGCAGGCAGACGGGGCGGGCGCAGTGGTGGCCGACCCGGACCGCGATGCCCTGCTCGTCGAGGACCTGGCCCACGTCGTGGGGGTGAATGTCACCGAGCGTGAAGGAGATCGCCGCGCCCCGGTCCTCGGCCGTGGTGGGGCCGATGATCTTCAGATCGGGGACCTCGCTCAGCCGCTGCACCGCGTACTCGGTGAGCGCGTGCTCATGGGCGAGGATCTTGTCCATGCCGATCGCGCTCAGGTAGTCGATCGCCGCGCCGAGGCCGACCGCCTGCGCGATCGGCGGGGTGCCCGCCTCGAACTTGTGCGGCGCCGGAGCGTACGTCGACGAGTGCATCGACACGGTCTCGATCATCTCGCCGCCGCCCAGGAACGGAGGCAGGTCCTCCAGCAGCTCCTGGCGGCCCCACAGCACGCCGATGCCCGTCGGGCCGCACATCTTGTGGCCGGTGAAGGCCACGAAGTCGGCCTGCAAAGCCTGGACGTCCAGCGGCATGTGCGGTGCGGCCTGGGAGGCGTCGATGCAGACGAGTGCGCCGACCTCCTGGGCGCGGCGGACTATCGCCTCGACCGGGTTGACCGTGCCCAGGATGTTGGACACCAGCACAAAGGAGACGATCTTCGTCTTCTCGGTGATGATCTCGTCGATGTTCGACAGGTCGAGCCGGCCGTCGTCCGTGAGGCCGAACCACTTCAGTTTCGCGCCGGTGCGCTGCGACAGCAGCTGCCACGGAACGATGTTGGAGTGGTGCTCCATCTCCGTGATGACGATCTCGGTGTCGTGGTCGACCCGGTAGGGCTCGTCGGCCCAGCCCAGCATGTTCGCCACGAGGTTGAGCGACTCGGAGGCGTTCTTGGTGAAGATCACCTCGTCGCGGCTCGGCGCGTTGATGAACGCGGCGACCTTGTCGCGCGCGCCCTCGTACAGCGCCGTGGCCTCCTCGGCGAGCACATGCACACCGCGGTGGACGTTGGCGTTGTAGCGCTCGTAGTACTCGGCGAGGACGTCGAGCACCTGGCGCGGCTTCTGCGAGGTCGCCGCGTTGTCCAGGTACACGAGCTTCTTGCCGTCGTGGACCAGCCGGTCCAGGACGGGGAAGTCCTTGCGGATCGCCTCGGTGTCGAGGAGGCCCGGCAGCTGTGTCACGCGGATACGCCACCCTTCGTGTACGCCTCGTAGCCCTCGTCCTCCAGCTTGTCGGCGAGCTCGGCACCGCCGGACTCGACGATCCGCCCGCCGGAGAAGACGTGGACGAAGTCGGGCTTGATGTAGCGCAGGATGCGCGTGTAGTGCGTGATCAGCAGCGTGCCGACCTCGCCGGTCTCGCGGACGCGGTTGACGCCCTCGGAGACGATGCGCAGCGCGTCGACGTCCAGGCCGGAGTCCGTCTCGTCGAGGATCGCGATCTTCGGCTTGAGCAGCTCCAGCTGGAGGATCTCGTGGCGCTTCTTCTCACCGCCGGAGAAGCCCTCGTTCACGTTGCGCTCGGCGAAGGAGGGGTCCATGTTGAGACGCTCCATGGTCTCCTTGACCTCCTTCACCCAGGTGCGCAGCTTGGGGGCCTCGCCGCGGATCGCGGTGGCGGAGGTGCGCAGGAAGTTGGAGACGGAGACGCCGGGGACCTCGACGGGGTACTGCATCGCGAGGAACAGGCCGGCGCGGGCGCGCTCGTCGACGGGCATCGCGAGGACGTCCTCGCCGTCGAGCAGAACGGTGCCGCTGGTGATCGTGTACTTGGGGTGACCCGCGAGCGAGTAGGCGAGGGTCGACTTGCCCGAGCCGTTGGGGCCCATGATGGCGTGCGTCTCGCCCTGCTTCACGGTGAGGTCGACGCCCTTGAGGATCTCCTTCGTGGCGTTGTCGGCCTCGACGGTGACGTGCAGGTCTCGGATTTCAAGCGTTGCCATGGGTGCCTCAGGACTCCTGGGTGAGGGAGACGAGCACGTCGTCCCCTTCGATCTTTACGGGGTAAACGGGGACGGGGCGCGTCGCGGGAAGTGCGTCGGGCTTTCCGGAACGGAGGTCGAAGCGCGAGCCGTGCAGCCAGCACTCGATGTGACAGTCGTCGACCTCGCCCTCGGCGAGGGAGACGTTCGCGTGCGAGCAGATGTCGTTGATCGCGAACACCTCGCCCTCGGTCTTGACGACCGAGACCGGCGTGCCGTCGAGTTCCACCCTCTTCGGGGTGTCCTCCTCCAGCTCGCTCAGCCCGCAGACGCGTACGAACTTCGACGGTTCAGTCATGCGACCGACGCCTCCAGCTCCTCTTCGATCTTGGCGATCAGGCGCTCCTCGATGTCCTTGACGCCGATCTGCTGGACCAGCTCGGCGAAGAAGCCGCGGACCACCAGGCGGCGGGCGTCGTGCTCCGGGATACCGCGGGCCATCAGGTAGAAGAGCTGCTCGTCGTCGAAGCGGCCGGTCGCGGAGGCGTGGCCGGCGCCGACGATCTCGCCGGTCTCGATCTCCAGGTTCGGGACCGAGTCGACGCGGGCGCCGTCCGTGAGGACCAGGTTGCGGTTCATCTCGTAGGTGTCCGTGCCCTCGGCCTTGGCCTCGATGAGCACGTCGCCGATCCACACCGCGTGCGCGTCGTCGCCCTGCAGCGCGCCCTTGTAGGCGACGTTCGACTTGCAGTGCGGGGTGTTGTGGTCGACGAAGAGCCGGTGCTCCTGGTGCTGGCCCTTGTCGGTGAAGTACAGGCCGTACAGCTCCGCCTCACCGCCGGTGCCGGCATAGTTCACGCGCGGGTGCAGACGCACCACGTCGCCGCCGAAGGTCACGACCACGGACTTGAAGCTCGCGTCCCGGCCGACCAGCGCGTTGTGCTGGGCCGCGTGGACCGCCGTGTCGTCCCAGTCCTGGACCGAGACGACGGTCAGCTTGGCGCCGTCGCCCAGGACGTATTCCACGTTCGCGGCGAGGACCGCGTCACCGGTGTGATCGATGACGACGACGGCCTCGGCGAAGGCGCCCAGCTCGATCACCTGGTGACCGAAGGCCACCCCGCCCTCGCCGTGCACGGCGATCCGGACGGGCTCGGTGAGCACCGTGTTCTTGGGGACGGTGACCACGCCGGCCGTCTCGAACGCCGAGTAGGCCTGCGCGGCCACCCGGTCCACCGGGGTGCCCGCCCTGCCGAGCCGGGCATCGTCCCGGCCGACGCTCTCGACGGTGACGCCCTCGGGAGCCTCGACGCTCACCTTCACACCGGCGCCGTTCGTCACCGCGGTGCCGTCGTGCAGGCCGCGCAGCCGCTCCAGCGGCGTGAACCGCCACTCCTCCTCACGGCCGTGCGGCACCGGGAAGTCCGCCACGTCGAAGGACGGCGGCGCACTCATACGGGTGGCGACGGTCGACTCCGCGGCGACCGCGATCGAGCCGGTGGTGGTGCTGCCTACCGGTGGGGGTCCCCCCGCGCGAGCGGCGCCGAGCGTGGGGGAGTTCTGGGCCTCAGCCATGGCTGTCGTTGTGCTCTCTTCCTAAGTCAGTGGTGACCCGCGGCCCGCCGCGGAAAGGCGGGCCGCCTGCTGCGGACGAGGACGGCCGTCAGCCGACCGCGCCTTCCATCTGCAGCTCGATCAGCCGGTTGAGCTCCAGCGCGTACTCCATCGGCAGTTCCTTGGCGATCGGCTCGACGAAGCCGCGCACGATCATCGCCATCGCCTCGAACTCGGAGAGGCCGCGGCTCATCAGGTAGAAGAGCTGGTCCTCGGAGACCTTGGAGACGGTCGCCTCGTGGCCCATGGACACGTCGTCCTCGCGGACGTCCACGTAGGGGTAGGTGTCCGAGCGGGAGATGGTGTCGACGAGCAGCGCGTCACAGAGCACGTTGGACTTGGAACCCGCGGCGCCCTCGCCGATCTCGACCAGGCCGCGGTAGGAGGTACGGCCGCCGCCGCGCGCCACCGACTTGGAGACGATGTTGGACGAGGTGTTCGGCGCCATGTGGACCATCTTGGAGCCGGCGTCCTGGTGCTGGCCCTCGCCCGCGAAGGCGATGGACAGGGTCTCGCCCTTGGCGTGCTCGCCCATCAGGTAGACGGCGGGGTACTTCATCGTCACCTTGGAGCCGATGTTGCCGTCGATCCACTCCATGGTCGCGCCCTCGTAGGCCACGGCGCGCTTGGTGACCAGGTTGTAGACGTTGTTGGACCAGTTCTGGATGGTCGTGTAGCGGCAGCGAGCGTTCTTCTTGACGATGATCTCGACGACCGCGGAGTGCAGCGAGTCCGACTTGTAGATCGGGGCCGTGCAGCCCTCGACGTAGTGCACGTAGGCACCCTCGTCGACGATGATCAGGGTCCGCTCGAACTGGCCCATGTTCTCCGTGTTGATGCGGAAGTAGGCCTGGAGCGGGATCTCCACGTGCACGCCCGGCGGCACGTAGATGAAGGAGCCGCCGGACCACACGGCGGTGTTCAGCGAGGCGAACTTGTTGTCACCGGCCGGGATGACGGTCCCGAAGTACTCCTTGAAGAGCTCCGGGTGCTCCTTCAGCGCGGTGTCGGTGTCGAGGAAGATGACGCCCTGCTCCTCCAGGTCCTCACGGATCTGGTGGTAGACGACCTCCGACTCGTACTGGGCCGCGACACCGGCCACGAGGCGCTGCTTCTCCGCCTCCGGGATGCCGAGCTTGTCGTACGTGTTCCTGATGTCCTCGGGCAGGTCCTCCCAGGACTCCGCCTGCTTCTCCGTGGAGCGCACGAAGTACTTGATGTTGTCGAAGTCGATGCCCGACAGGTCCGAGCCCCAGTTCGGCATGGGCTTCTTCTCGAAGAGCCGCAGACCCTTGAGGCGCAGCTTGGTCATCCACTCCGGCTCGGACTTCTTCGCCGAGATGTCGCGGACGACGTCTTCGCTCAGACCGCGCTTCGCCGCGGCACCGGCCTCGTCGGAGTCGGCCCAGCCGTATTCGTAGTTGCCCAGGCCCTCGAGTTCGGGGTGAGCAGTCTCCGTGGGGAGAGTCATGCGGGGTTCCTCCCGGCCGTGCTGGCAGATGCGTTGTGGGTGGTCTTGGAAATCTTTGTGGCTTCGGCTGCCGGGGGCGCGTGGGGCGCTCTCGGGATGAACGTCGTACAGACACCGTCGCCGTGCGCGATCGTCGCCAGTCGCTGGACGTGCGTGCCGAGCAGCTCGGAGAAGATCTCCGTCTCGACCTCGCACAGTTGCGGGAACTGTTCCGCGACGTGGGCGACCGGGCAGTGGTGCTGGCAGAGCTGTTCGCCGACCGGGGCGCTGCGCGCCGTAGCAGCGTACCCGTCCGCACTCAAGGCCTTGGCCAGCGCTTCGGTGCGCTGTGCCGGGCCAGCGGCCTCGATGGCCTCCCGGTAGGCGGTGGCCTGCTCGGCGATCCTGGCGCGGGCGAAGGCCACGACGGCCTCGTCCCCGCCGAACCGCTCCTTGATGAAGCGCAGGGCGTCCGCGGCGAGCTTGTCGTACGACTGGTCGAACGCGTCACGGCCGCAGTCCGTGAGCGCGAAGACCTTGGCGGGGCGACCACGCGTACGCGCGCCGTACACGCGCTGCTCACGGGCCACCACGACGTCGTCGGCGACGAGCGTGTCCAGGTGCCGCCGTACGGCCGCCTGGGTGAGCTGCAGCCTCCCGGCGAGCTCGGTGACGGTCGACGGCCCGTGGTCCAGGATGGACCGCGCGACCCGGTTGCGTGTCGAGCGATCCGACCGCAACCCAGCCGCGAGCTCCTCCTGCGGGGCCCCCGTGGGGGTCTCCCGAGCTTCGCCGACGTTTTTCACAACGCCATTGTTGCGTAATTCCTCAGAGCCTGACAAGCGCCGTCCGACCGGGCACCGGTGCCGTGCATCACTTAGGGATACCTAAGGTGACCTGCGTGAACGATCCCTGATCGATCAAAACGGGTGGCGTCCGCCGCGGCTGTCGGCAAGACTCCCGGACCATGCCCACACCCCCTCCCACCGGCCCTCTTGTCACCCGGGACACCGTCTGCACGCAGCTGCGCGCGCTCGGGGTCACCCCTGGCGAGACCCTCCTCGTGCACTCCTCGCTCAGCTCCCTCGGCTGGGTCTGCGGTGGCGCCCTCGCGGTGGTCCAGGGACTTCTGGACGTGCTCGGTCCCGAGGGCACGCTCGTGGTCCCCACCCAGACGGGTGACCTCTCGGACCCCGCGCTGTGGAGCAGGCCACCGGTGCCGGAGGAGTGGTGGGAGACGATCCGCGCCGCCATGCCCGCGTACGACCCGCTGGTCACGCCGTCACGCGGGGTCGGAGTGATACCGGAGACCGTCCGCACCTGGCCCGGTGCCTCGCGCAGCGCCCATCCGCAGACCTCGTTCGCGGCGATCGGCCCGCGCGCCCGGACGATCCTGGACGGACACGCTCGCGACTGCCGGCTCGGTGAGAAGAGCCCGCTGGCCCGGCTGGAGGCGATGGGCGCCCGTGTCCTGCTGCTCGGCGCGGGCTACAGCACCTGCACCAGCTTCCACCTGGCCGAGTACCGGATACCCGCGCCCCGGGTGCGGGTGGGCCGGCCGGGCCCGGCCGGCTGGGAGGTGGTGACCGAGGTGGCGATCAGCTCGGACCGGTTCGACGAGCTCGGCCGCGATTTCGAGCGGGACCGTACGGTCGTCCGGGGGAAGGTGGGTGCGGCCGGGGTACGGCTGTTCCCCGTGGCGGACGCGGTGGCCTATGCGGAGCGATGGCTGCCGTTGCACCGGCCGCGCGAGGAGTAGTTTCCGGACGCCCTCATGCGGCCTCCGACCGGATTCCGGACCCCCTCGTCTCGCGCCTGGGGCGCCTACCTAGACTCTGGACCCATGCGAAGTGAGCCGGTCGTCCAGGTCCAGTCCCTGGTGAAGCGCTACGGCGCAAAGACCGCGGTGGACGGCCTCGACCTGGTGGCCCGGGCGGGCATCACCGCGGTACTGGGGCCCAACGGGGCGGGCAAGACGACCACGGTGGAGACCTGCGAGGGGTACCGGAAGCCGGATTCCGGCGCGGTACGCGTCCTGGGTCTCGACCCGGTCCGTGAAGCCTCCGCGCTGCGTCCCCGCATAGGTGTCATGCTCCAGTCCGGCGGCGTCTACCCGGGCGCCCGCGCCGACGAGATGCTGCGCCATGTCGCCAAGCTGCACGCCGATCCGCTGGACGTGGACGGGCTCATGGAGCGCCTTGGGCTCGGCGGCTGCGGACGCACGGCGTACCGGCGGCTGTCGGGCGGACAGCAGCAGCGGCTGGCGCTCGCCATGGCCGTCGTCGGCCGTCCCGAGCTCGTGTTCCTGGACGAGCCGACCGCCGGTCTCGACCCCCAGGCGCGCCGGGCCACCTGGGACCTCGTGCGCGATCTGCGCGCCGACGGGGTCTCCGTGATCCTGACGACGCACTACATGGACGAGGCCGAGCAGCTCGCCGACGATGTCGCGATCATCGACGGGGGCCGGGTCATCGCACAGGGCTCCCCGGAGGAGCTGTGCCGTGGCGGCGCCGAGAACACCCTGCGTTTCACCGGCCGCCCGGGCCTCGACGTGGGGTCGCTGCTGAAGGCGCTCCCGGCGGACTGCACGGCCGGGGAGCTGACGCCGGGCGCGTACCGGGTCGTGGGCAAGGTCGATCCGCAACTGCTGGCCACGGTCACGTCCTGGTGCGCCCAGCACGGGGTGATGCCGGACCGGATCTCCGTCGAACGGCATACCCTCGAAGACGTTTTCCTCGAGCTGACCGGCAGGGAGCTGCGCTCGTGACCACCGTCGGTATCCACGCGCCGAAGCCCGGCGCCGCGCCGCTGCCCCGCATGATCGCGGCGCAGGCCGCGCTCGAGACGAAGATGCTGCTCCGCAACGGTGAGCAGCTGCTGCTGACGGTGGTCATCCCGACGCTGCTGCTCGTCCTCTTCAGTTCCGTCGACGTCGTCGACACCGGCGCCGGCAAGGCCGTCGACTTCCTGACGCCGGGCATACTGGCGCTCGCCGTGATGTCGACGGCGTTCACGGGACAGGCCATCGCGACCGGGTTCGAGCGCCGGTACGGCGTGCTGAAGCGGCTCGCCTCCTCACCGCTCCCCCGCTGGGGCCTGATGACGGCGAAGACGGCCTCCGTCCTGGTCACCGAGGTCCTCCAGGTGGTCCTGCTGACGGTGATCGCCTTCGCGCTGGGCTGGTCGCCGCACGGCAACCCGCTCGCGGTGCTTCTCCTGCTGGTGCTGGGCACGGCGGCCTTCTCCGGACTCGGGCTGCTGATGGCCGGAACGCTCAAGGCCGAGGCCACGCTGGCCGCCGCCAACCTGGTATTCCTGCTGCTGCTCGTGGGCGGCGGCGTCATCGTGCCGCTGGACAAGTTCCCCTCCGGTGCCGAGCACGTGCTCGATCTGCTGCCGATCTCCGCGCTCTCGGACGGTCTGCGGAGCGTCCTTCAGCACGGGGCCGGTACGCCCTGGGGCGACCTGGGCGTGCTGGCGGTGTGGGCCGTCGTGGGCCTGGCCGCGGCCGGAAAGTTCTTCCGCTGGGAGTGACCCCGGCTTCCCCAGGACATCGGGAGACATCGCGGCCGGCGGCTCCCTGCGCGCCCTCCCGGCTACTCGCGGGACTCCCGTGGGCCGACCCCTCGTGAAACCGTGCACAAGCGGCCCCCTACCATGAGGGCGTGCCAAACGTGACTCGCGCCGACGCCGTGGCGGCCGTGCGCAACCCGATCGCCTTCATCGCCGCACGCTGGACTCCGGGACCCCGGACGGTTCAGCGTGCGGCGCTCTCCGCGCTCGTCATGTCGGTGGTCATCGTCGTCACCGGCGGCGCCGTGCGCCTGACGGGCTCCGGACTCGGCTGTCCGACCTGGCCTCAGTGCACGGACAACTCGCTGACCACGACCGGCGCCATGGGCATCCACGGCGTCATCGAGTTCAGCAACCGCATGCTGACCTACGTACTGTGCGCGGCGGTCGGCTGGGCGATCGTCGCCGCCCGCTCGCAGAAGCCGTGGCGGCGCGGCCTCACCCGGCTGGGCTGGGCGCAGTTCTGGATCGTGATGAGCAACGCGATCCTCGGCGGCATCGTGGTCCTCGTGGGCCTCAACCCGTACACCGTCGCCGCCCACTTCCTGCTCTCCACCGCGCTGATCACCGTGGCCACGCTCATGTGGCAGCGCACCCGCGAGGGCGACGCGGCCCCGCGCCCGCTGGTCGGCAAGGCCGTGCAGCAGCTGGTGTGGTTCCTGGTCGTCGCCTCGGTGCTGCTGATCGCTGTGGGCACCGTGGTCACCGGCGCGGGCCCGCACGCCGGTGACTCCCGGGAAGTCGAGCGCATCCCCGTCGACTGGGAGACCATCGCCAAACTGCACGCGGTGCTCGCCTGGATCGTGGTGACGCTCACCTTCGCCCTGTGGTTCGTCCTCAAGGCGGTCGACGCGCCCTCGAACCCGCTGCACCGCACCCGGGACCTGTTCCTGATCCTGCTGGGCCAGGGAGTCATCGGCTACATCCAGTACTTCACCCACCTTCCGGAGATCCTGGTGGGCCTGCACATGTTCGGCGCCTGCCTGGTGTGGATCGGCGTGCTCAGGGTGCTGCTGGCGTTGCGCGAACGCCCCGAGGCGACAGCGGGCCTCCCGGGGCCCTCGGCGGAGTCGGCCCTGACGGCCGCATGACGCCCGGCCGGAGCCCTGCGGCTCCGGCGCGAGGCCGCAGGCCTCACTTCAGCCCGTACACCCGCAGTGCGTTGCCCGCGGCGATCATCCCCGCCACCCGCTGAGCGTCCTCCAGCGACCAGGCGCCCTCGGCGACCCAGTCCCCCAGCAGCCGGGAGAGCGCCTCACGGAACAGCTGGGCCCCGACCACATGGAGTTCGGGCAGTCCGTGCGCGCCGCTGGAGAAGAGGAGCTTGCCGAAGGGCGCCAGCTCCAGGATCTCGGCGAGCACGTCGGCGGCACGGGCGCCCGTGCGGATGAGCGCCGCGCCCAGGTCCGCGTACACGTGCGGGAACACCCCCGCGAGATGCGCCGCGTGCCGGTGGTACGGATAGCCGTGCAGCAGGACGAGGTCCGTGCCGAGCCCGGCCGTGGCGCGTACGAAGTCGGTGAGCAGGACCGGGTCGGTACGGTCGATCCGCAGGCCCAGTTCACCGAGGCCCGCGTGCAGTTGCAGGGGCCGGCCCGAGGCGACCGCACTCCACAGCAGATGGCGCAGCAGAACGGGGTCGGACAGGGTGCCACCGGCCCGGCGGCCGGCGAGCCAGCGGCCCGCCGCGCCACGCACCTCGCCCGGCCCCGGCGGCTCGGGCGCCAGGGCCAGACCGTGCCGGACTCCCGCCACCGAGGTGAACGCCACCGCGTGCGCCGCCGCCCCGTGGATGGACTCGGCGAGATTGGCGAGGAACGACTCCACCGTTCCCGAGGTGTCGGCCACCTGTTCGGCGAGCAGCTCGAGACGGACGATCTCATGTGCCTCGGCCGCTCCCGCCGAGGCCATCTCGGCAGGCCCGGTGAGATCGCCGGGCAGCCCGGTGTCGACGAGATAGGTGGTGATACCGCTGCCCCGCAGCAGTCTGCGCCCCGACTCCAGGACGCCGAGCTCCCGGCGCCGGGCGAGGTAGCGGGCGGGCGGGCAATGCGGCTCCAGACCGAGCAGCGGCGGACACCAGCGGCGGACGGCGAAACCCGTCTGGGTGTCGAACAGGGTGGTGCCGGCCGCCGGCGGCCCCTCCGTACGGGCCAGCTGGGCCTCGAAGGTGCCGAGGCCCAGCTCGGTACGGAGCACGCCGTGGCAGTACTGGTCCACCAAGGACGATGTTTCGATCACCCGGACTCCCCGCGTCTGGACCGGTCCTCTTCAGGTCCTAACGGGTGAACCCGGTCTCAGGTGTTGCTCGGACCGCCCAGCTGGATCCCCGCCATGCGCTTCCACTCGTACGGGCCGGTCTTCACCTTGGCCGCGAACTCGCCGTCGAAGGCCTCGTGCACGGTGATTCCGGCCTTCTGCACGGCCTTCTCGGCGATGTCGTACGTCGGTGCGACAAGGTCACCCCAGCCGCCGTCCTCGCCCACGAGCACGATCCTGGCGCCGCGCTGCCCGATGTACGCCACCTGTCCCTCGGCGCCGCCGTGCGCCTTGGCGAAGGCGTCGATCTCCTTGGCGAGCCGGGTCGCCCTGCGCTCGGCCCTGGCGGCCTGCTTGGCGTCCGTGCCCTCGTCAACCTGCTGCGTGTCTGCCATGGCCAGGATGCTACCGACGGGTAGATCGAACGGCGACGGGAGGGGTGCGTGGCCTTGACCACGCACCCCTCCCGTCGGTCGTGCAGATGACGTCTGCCGCGGCGGCTACCGGAGGAAGGGGTCCACCGCCACGGCAACGAAGAGCAGCGAGACGTAGGTGATGCTCCAGTGAAACAGGCGCATCTCCTTCAGCTTCACGCCCATCGCCTCCGACCTCGCCCGGTTCTGCAGCGCGTGCGCCTCCCACAGCCACCAGCCGCCGGCCGCGAGGGCGACCGTCGTGTAGAACCAGCCCGTGTAGCCGAGCGGGGTGAGCAGCAGGGAGACCACGACCATCACCCAGCTGTAGATGACGATCTGCCGGGCGACCACCTTGTTGGAGGCGATGACCGGCAGCATCGGCACACCCACGCGCGCGTAGTCGTCCTTGACCTTCATGGACAGCGGCCAGTAGTGCGGCGGCGTCCAGAAGAACATGACGAGGAAGAGGATGACCGGCGCCCACGACAGCGAGTTCGTGACGGACGACCAGCCGATGAGGACGGGCAGGCAGCCGGCGATGCCGCCCCACACGATGTTCTGTGAGGTACGTCGTTTGAGGATCATCGTGTAGACGACGACGTAGAAGAGCAGCGCACCGAGCGACAGCCAGGCGGACAGCCAGTTGACGGTGAAACCGAACAGCAGCGTCGAGACGACCGCCAGCGTGATGCCGAAGGCGAGGCACTCACGGGGGCTGACCATGCCGGTGACCAGCGGGCGCTGCGAGGTGCGATCCATCAGCGCGTCGATGTCCCGGTCGATGTACATGTTGAGCGCGTTGGCACCACCCGCGGAGAGGTAGCCGCCGATGCAGGTGAGCAGCACCAGCCTCAGGCTCGGTACACCCTGCTGGGCGAGGAACATCACCGGTACGGTGGTGATCAGGAGCAGCTCGATGATCCGCGGCTTGGTGAGCGCCACGAAGGCCTTGACCCGGGCCCCAAACGGCCGTTGGCCCTGGCTGCTGCTCGTCCCGAGCTCCCGCGCAGCCTTGAGGGCGTGGGCGGTGCCCCCACCCGTTGGACGGGATTCGACGGCCGTCACGTACACCCCTGACAGAGACATCCCAGCGAGCCTGGGGCCGTGAATTCCCGGTAAAGGCTCGCGCGTACTCACGCAACTTTAGACGTTGCCCACAGCCCGCCCTTCGCGGGGGTGGGTCGTGTTGGAAGCGGCCGGCGCGACCTGGGAAATGCGACTGGACACGAGCCGAACCTCGCTCGATTGAGCAGTCGGATGAGCGGCTCCGTATTCACTTGCCGACCGGGGATCGGCCGGTCGGGAGGCGGATGACGGCGACTCCCGGCAGTCTGGAATGACTCGAAAAGACGCACGTACCTACGGGGGTAGGCTCAGCAACGGCCGGTGGGCGTCCAGTGCACCGGCATTCGACATGTGGAGAGGAGCCCTGACCCAGGGTGAGCACCAAGCCGACCACAACAGACCTCGAGTGGACCGAGTTGGACCAGCGGGCCGTCGACACCGCCCGCGTCCTGGCCGCCGATGCCGTACAGAAGGTCGGCAACGGCCATCCCGGTACGGCGATGAGCCTGGCTCCGGCCGCCTACACCCTCTTCCAGAAGGTGATGCGCCACGACCCGGCGGATCCCCAGTGGGTGGGCCGTGACCGCTTCGTCCTGTCCGCCGGCCACACGTCCCTGACTCTCTACACGCAGCTCTACATGGCCGGTTTCGGCCTGGAGCTGAACGATCTGGAGTCCTTCCGCACCTGGGGCTCGAAGACCCCCGGCCACCCGGAGTACGGGCACACCAAGGGTGTGGAGACGACGACCGGCCCGCTGGGCCAGGGTGTCGCCAACGCGGTGGGCATGGCCATGGCCTCGCGTTACGAGCGCGGTCTGTTCGACCCGGAAGCGGCGCCCGGCACTTCCCCCTTCGACCACTTCATCTATTGCATCGCCGGTGACGGCTGCCTCCAGGAGGGCATCTCCGCCGAGGCGTCCTCGCTCGCCGGTCACCAGGAGCTCGGCAATCTCATCCTGCTGTGGGACGACAACCACATCTCGATCGAGGGCGACACCGAGACCGCGGTCTCCGAGGACACGGCTCGGCGCTACGAGGCCTACGGCTGGCACGTGCAGCGCGTGGCGCCCAAGCCGGACGGCGACCTGGACCCGAACGCCATCTACGACGCGATCGAGGCGGCCAAGAAGGTCACGGACCGGCCCTCCTTCATCGCGATGCGCTCGATCATCGCCTGGCCGGCTCCGCACGCACAGAACACCGAGGCCGCACACGGCTCGGCCCTCGGCGAGGACGAGGTCGCGGCCACCAAGCGCGTCCTCGGCTTCGACCCGGACAAGAGCTTCCAGGTTGCCGACGAGGTCATCGAGCACACCCGCAAGGCCCTCGATCGCGGCCGTGCGGCGAAGGCCGACTGGGAGAAGTCCTTCCAGGAGTGGCGCTCGGGCAACCCGGAGCGCGCCGCCGAGTTCGACCGCATGAGCGAGGGCGAGCTGCCTACCGGCTGGGAGGAGAAGCTCCCGGTCTTCGAGGCGGGCAAGGCGGTCGCCACGCGCGCCGCGTCCGGCAAGGTGCTGCAGGCCCTCGGCGCGATCATCCCGGAACTGTGGGGCGGCTCCGCCGACCTGGCCGGCTCGAACAACACCACCATCGACAAGAACAGCTCGTTCCTGCCGGCGGACAATCCGCTGCCGGGGGCGAACCCCTATGGCCGCACGATCCACTTCGGTATCCGCGAGCACTCGATGGCCGCGGAGATGAACGGCATCACGCTGCACGGCAACACCCGCGTCTACGGCGGCACCTTCCTGGTGTTCTCCGACTACATGCGCAACGCGGTGCGTCTGTCGGCCCTGATGCACCTGCCGGTGACGTACGTGTGGACCCACGACTCCATCGGCCTGGGCGAGGACGGCCCGACCCACCAGCCCGTCGAGCACCTGGCCTCGCTGCGCGCCATCCCGGGCCTGAACGTCGTGCGCCCGGCCGACGCCAACGAGACCACCATCGCCTGGCGCGAGATCCTCAAGCGCTGGACCAAGGAGTTCGGCAAGGGTGCCCCGCACGGTCTCGCGCTGACCCGCCAGGGCGTGCCGACCTACGAGCCCAACGAGGACACCGTCCGCGGTGGTTATGTGATGTTCGAGGCCGACGGTGGCGAGCCGCAGGTGATCCTGATCGCCACCGGCTCCGAGGTGCACATCGCCGTCGAGGCCCGCGAGCAGCTCCAGGCCGACGGAATCCCGACGCGGGTCGTGTCGATGCCGTCGGTGGAGTGGTTCGAGGAGCAGGACCAGGGGTACCGGGACAGCGTCCTGCCGCCGTCGGTGAAGGCCCGGGTCGCGGTCGAGGCCGGGATCGGGCTCACCTGGCACAGGTTCGTCGGGGATGCGGGTCGCATCGTTTCCCTGGAGCACTTCGGTGCTTCGGCCGACGGCAAGGTGCTCTTCCGGGAGTTCGGGTTCACTGCCGAGAACGTTGCATCCGCCGCTCGGGAATCGATCGCCGCAGCCCAGCGCTGACGCTGATATACGACACGTAGGAGATGCATTTTCCATGACAGACGCACTCAAGCGCCTCTCCGAAGAAGGCGTCGCGATCTGGCTGGACGACCTGTCGCGCAAGCGGATCACGTCCGGCAACCTCGCCGAACTGATCGACCAGCAGCACGTCGTGGGCGTCACCACCAACCCGACGATCTTCCAGAAGGCGATCTCGTCGGGCGACGGCTACGAGCAGCAGCTCGCCGACCTCGCCGCCCGCAAGGTCACCGTCGAAGAGGCGATCCGCATGATCACCACGGCGGACGTCCGGGACGCCGCCGACATCCTGCGTCCGGTGTTCGACGCCACGCAGGGCCAGGACGGCCGGGTGTCGATCGAGGTCGACCCGCGCCTCGCGCACAACACCCGGGCGACCGTCGCCGAGGCCAGGCAGCTCGCCTGGCTGGTCGACCGTCCGAACACGTTCATCAAGATCCCGGCCACCGAGGCGGGTCTCCCGGCGATCACCGAGACCATCGGCAACGGCATCAGCGTCAACGTCACGCTGATCTTCTCGCTGGACCGCTACCGCAAGGTCATGGACGCCTACCTGGCCGGTCTGGAGAAGGCCAAGGAGCGCGGCCTGGACCTGTCCAAGATCCACTCCGTGGCGTCCTTCTTCGTGTCCCGGGTGGACACGGAGACCGACAAGCGGCTCGACGGCATCGGCACGCCGGAGGCGAAGGCGCTGCGCGGCAAGGCGGCCATCGCCAACGCGCGACTCGCCTACGAGGCCTACGAAGAGGTGTTCAGCAGCGACCGCTGGCTGGCCCTGGACAAGGCGCGGGCCAACCAGCAGCGCCCGCTGTGGGCCTCCACCGGCGTCAAGGACCCCGCGTACAAGGACACCATGTACGTGGTGGACCTGGTGGCGCCGAACACGGTGAACACCATGCCGGAGGCCACCCTGCTGGCCGTCGAGGACCACGGCGAGATCGATGGGAACACCGTCGCCGGCACCTACGACCAGGCGCGCGCGGACCTCGACGCGATCGAGAGGCTCGGCATCTCGTACGACGAGGTGGTCCAGCTCCTGGAGGACGAGGGCGTCGACAAGTTCGAGGGTTCCTGGAACGACCTGCTCAAGTCGACCGAGGCGGAGCTGCAGCGCCTCGCCCCTTCGGAGGGCTGAGACCTTGACATCCGTACACGGAGCGAACCCGCTTCGTGACGCCGCGGACCGACGGCTCCCGCGTATCGCGGGGCCGTCGGGCCTGGTCATTTTCGGCGTTACGGGCGATTTGTCACGTAAAAAGCTCATGCCTGCCGTTTACGACCTTGCCAACCGCGGCCTGCTGCCGCCGGGCTTCTCGCTCGTCGGCTTCGCCCGCCGCGAGTGGCACCACGAGGACTTCGCCAAGGAGGTCCACGACGCCGTCAAGGACCACGCCCGTACGCCGTTCCGCGAGGAGGTCTGGCAGCAGCTCATCCAGGGGATGCGCTTCGTCCAGGGCACCTTCGACGACGACGACGCGTTCGAGCGGCTGCGCTCCACCATCGAGGAGCTGGACAAGGCGCAGGGCACAGGCGGCAACTTCGCCTTCTACCTCTCGGTGCCACCCAAGTCCTTCCCGGTGGTCATCCAGCAGCTGAAGAAGCACGGCCTGGCCGACCAGACCGGCGGCTCCTGGCGGCGCGCGGTCATCGAGAAGCCCTTCGGCCACGACCTGAAGTCGGCGGAGGAACTCAACGCGATCGTGCATGAGGTCTTCGCCTCCGACCAGGTCTTCCGCATCGACCACTACCTGGGCAAGGAGACCGTCCAGAACATCCTGGCGCTGCGCTTCGCCAACACGATGTTCGAGCCCATATGGAACCGGTCCTTCGTGGACCATGTGCAGATCACGATGGCCGAGGACATCGGCATCGGCGGCCGCGCCGGCTACTACGACGGCATCGGCGCCGCCCGTGACGTCATCCAGAACCACCTGCTGCAGCTGCTGGCCCTCACGGCCATGGAGGAGCCCGCCTCCTTCGACGCGGACGCGCTCGCGGCCGAGAAGACCAAGGTGCTCGGGGCCGTCCGGCTGCCCCGGGACCTGGGCCGGGACACTGTGTTCGCGCAGTACTCGGCCGGCTGGCAGGGCGGCGAGAAGGCGGTCGGCTACCTCCAGGAGGAGGGCATCGACCCCAAGTCGAAGACCGACACCTATGCCGCGATCAAGGTGGGGATCGACAACCGCCGCTGGGCGGGCGTCCCCTTCTATCTGCGCACCGGCAAGCGCCTGGGCCGCCGGGTCACCGAGATCGCGGTCGTCTTCCAGCGCGCCCCGCACTCCCCCTTCGACACCACCGCCACCGAGGAGCTGGGCCAGAACGCGGTCGTCATCCGCGTCCAGCCCGACGAGGGCGTCACCGTCCGCTTCGGCTCCAAGGTGCCGGGCACCTCGATGGAGATCCGGGATGTGTCCATGGACTTCGCCTACGGCGAGTCCTTCACCGAGTCCAGCCCCGAGGCGTACGAGCGCCTGATCCTGGACGTCCTGCTCGGGGACTCGAACCTCTTTCCGCGTACAGAGGAGGTCGAGCGGTCCTGGGAGATCCTCGACCCGATCGAGCAGTACTGGGACAAGCACGGTAAGCCCGCGCGGTACCTGGCCGGAACGTGGGGGCCCGCCGAGGCGGACGAGATGCTCGAACGAGACGGACGGAGCTGGCGCCGGCCATGAAGATGGACCTCACGGACACCACTGCCAGCAAGATAAACAAGGCGCTGGTGCAGGGCCGCCGCGCCATCGGCACGCCCGCGGTCGGCATGGTGCTCACCCTGGTCATCGTCACCGACGAGGAGAACGCCTACGACGCCCTGAAGGCCGCGAACGAGGCCTCGCGCGAGCACCCCTCGCGCACCCTCGTGGTCATCAAGCGCGTCTCACGTTCCCCGCGCGACCGCACGACCTCGCGCCTGGACGCCGAGGTGTGGGTGGGCGCGGACGCGGGCACCGGCGAGACGGTGGTGCTGCGGCTGTACGGCGAGGTGGTGAACCACGCCCAGTCCGTGGTGCTGCCGCTGCTGCTGCCAGACGCGCCGGTCGTCGTCTGGTGGCCGGTGAACGCACCGCTCGACCCGGCCAGCGACCCCCTCGGCGCGCTCGCCCAGCGCCGGGTCACGGACACGTACACGGCCGAGGCGCCGGTGCGGGAGCTGAGCGCGCGCGCCGACGCCTACACGCCCGGCGACACCGACCTGTCGTGGACCCGCATCACGCCCTGGCGCTCGATGCTGGCCGCGGCCCTCGACCAGGTCGCCTGCGACGTCAAGGGCGCCGAGGTGGAGGGCGAGGAGTTCAACCCGAGTTGTGAGCTGCTCGCGATGTGGCTCGCCGACCGGCTGAGCGTCCCCGTCAAGCGCTCCCTCTCCTCCGGCCCCGGCCTCACCGCCGTCCGGATGGACACGAGCTGCGGCCCGATCGTGCTCGACCGGGCGGACGGCTCGCTCGCGACCCTCTCCATCCACGGGCAGCCGGACCGCGCGGTGGCGCTCAAGCGCCGCGACACGGCCGAGCTGATCGCGGAAGAGCTGCGCAGGCTCGACCCCGACGACACCTACGCCTCGGCGCTGCGGTACGGCGTCGACCGGCTGGGTGCCGGGGCGGAGCCCGCCGCGGCCGCGACCGAGGCGGCCGGCGGCAAGGCGGCCGACGAGACCGCGGCTCCGGCAGAAGTCGCGAAACCGGCACCGGCCGCGGCGCAGGAGCCGGCGGCGGAACACACCGGCAAGACGGGCGGGAAGCACCCGGCGAAGAAGGCGGCGAAGTGAGCACCCCACAACTCGTCGTACACCGCGACAAGGAGCTGATGGCCCAGGCCGCAGCGGCCCGGCTGATCACCAAGGTCGTGGACGCACAGGCCTCCCGCGGCTCCGCCTCGGTCGTGCTGACCGGCGGGCGCAACGGCAACGGCCTGCTGGCCGCGCTCGCCGCCGCTCCCGCCCGGGACGCCGTCGACTGGGGCCGGATCGACCTGTGGTGGGGCGACGAGCGGTTCCTGCCCGAGGGCGACCCCGAGCGGAACTACACCCAGGCCCGCGAGGCGCTACTCGACGCGGTGCCGCTGGACCCGAAGCGCGTGCACGCCATGCCCGCGTCGGACGGCCTGTACGGCAACGACGTGGACGCCGCGGCCGAGGCGTACGGGGCGGAGCTGGCGCGGGCAGCAGGCCCCGAGAACCACGGTGCGGTGCCCACCTTCGACGTCCTGATGCTGGGCGTCGGCCCGGACACGCACGTGGCCTCGCTCTTCCCGGAGATGCCCGCGGTGCGGGAGACCGAGCGGACGGTCGTCGGCGTGCACGGCTCGCCGAAGCCGCCGCCGACGCGGATCTCGCTCACGCTCCCGGCGATCCGGTCGGCCCGCGAGGTCTGGCTGCTGGCGGCGGGTGAGGACAAGGCGCAGGCGGTCGCCATCGCGCTGTCCGGGGCAGGGGAGATCCAGGCTCCCGCGGCGGGCGCGCGCGGCAGGTCACGCACCCTGTGGTTGCTGGACGCGGCGGCGGCCTCCCAACTGCCGAGGTCGCTGTATCCGCCGGCGTCGGCCTGAGCGACGCATCTCGTCACCGAAGCCGGACGCCGGACGGGCTGGGTTCAGCCCGTCCGGCGTCCGGCTTTTCCGGGGGTCGGCTACTTGACTGATCCGGCCATGACCCCCTGCACGAAGTGCCGCTGGAACGCGAAGAACACCGCCACCGGCACGATCAGCGACAGAAACGCGCCGGGCGCCAGCACATCGATGTTGCTGCCGAACTGCCGTATCTGGGACTGGAGTTCCACGGTCAGCGGCTGCGAGGAGCTGTCGGCGAACAGCAGTGCCACCAGCATGTCGTTCCACACCCACAGGAACTGGAAGATGGCGAGGCTGGCGAGGGCGGGCCGCCCCACCGGGAGCACGAGCCGGGTGAAGATGCGCCACTCGCTGCCGCCGTCCATCCGCGCCGCCTCCAGCATCTCCTTCGGTATCTCCGCGAAGTAGTTCCGCAGCAGGAACACGGCGAAGGGAAGCCCGTACGCCACGTGGAAGAGGACGACGCCCGGAATCGTGCCGAACAGCCCCAGCTGCCCGAAGAGTTTGGCGACCGGCAGCAGACCGATCTGCACCGGCACCACGAGCAGCGCGACCACCAGCAGGAAGATCGGCTCGCGCGCCGGGAAGTCCAGCCATGCGAAGGCGTATCCGGCGAGCGCCGCGAGCACGACGACCAATGCGGTGGCCGGCACCGAGATCAGCACCGTGTTCCAGAACGCCTGCGTCATCCCGGCGTTCTTCAGCAGCGCCGAGTAGTTGTCGAAGGACAGCTGCCCGGGGCCGGCCAGGGCCGTCCACCAGCCGCCCTTCGCCGTGTCCTCGGCCGACCGGAGCGACGAGACGAACAGTCCCGCCAGCGGGGTGAGCCAGATCAGGCCGATCACCACGAGGAAGGCCTGCACCAGCCCGTTGCCGAGGCCGCGTCTGACCGCGTTCATCGCTGACTCCTTCGGAAACGGCGGACATTGAAGACCATCGCGGGAATCACCAGCAACAGGAGCAGCACGCCGAGCGCGCTGCCGAGCCCCTGGTTGTTGCCGCCGCCGAAGGAGACCAGCCACATCTGCGTCGCCAGCACGGTCGCGTCCTCCTGCACCGGCCCCGGCGCGATGATGTAGACGAGGTCGAAGACCTTCATCACATTGATCACCAGGGTCACGAAGACCACGGTCAGCACGGGTGCCAGCAGCGGAACGGTGATCCGCCGGAAGATCTGCCACTCGTTCGCCCCGTCCATCCGGGCCGCCTCCAGCGCGTCCCGGGGCAGTGTGGCGAGGCCCGCTCCGATCAGCACCATCGCGAAGCCGGTCCAGATCCACAGATACGCCCCGATGATCGCCGGCGTCACCAGCGTCGGCCCGAGCCAGGAGACACCCTGGTAGGGCGGTGCGAAGTTCGATCCCGGCAGTGTCACCGTGTACGAGCCGGAGTCCAGTCCGGAGAAGCGGAAGGAACCGTCGGACGCGGTCGTCGTGGTCGCCACGGTCCGCCCGTCGCGCACCGCCTCGACCTTCATCTGTGGCAGGCCGCTCTCCCCGCGGTCGACCACTCCCTGCTTCCCGCCCCCACCGGGTGTGAAGTCCAGGTAGACGACCCCGCGCACCTCGTCCGCGGCGGCCTTCTGCGCGGCCGCCCCGTACGCGGGCGCCGCTCCCGCGGGCAGGTCCTTGGGCAGTACCCCGACCAGGCCGAGGGCCACCGAGTCGCCCGGCAAGACGCCGGCGCTCGTGCGGTACGAGCCGTCGCGACCTGCCGTGAGCCCCTGTCCGGTGCGGGCGCGTGCCGTCGGATAGGACGACGTTCCCTGGAAGGCGTCGTGGACCGAGACCACGGCGGCGTTCAGCACGCCCTTGTTGGGATCCTCGTCGTAGGCGAGGCGGAAGATGATGCCCGCGGCGAGGAAGGACACTGCCATCGGCATGAACAGCAGCAGTTTGAACGCCGTCGCCCAGCGGACCTTCTCCACCAGGACCGCCAGGATCAGACCGAGCCCGGTCAGCAGCGCGGGGGCGACGACCACCCAGATGGTGGTGTTCCGGATGGCCTTGAGCGTCGCCGGGTCACGGAACATCTCCGCGTAATTGTCGCCGCCCACGAAGCGGGTGCCGGAGGCGTCGAAGAAGCTGCGTCCGACCGAGAACAGCACCGGGTAGACGACGAGGGCGCCGAGCAGCAGCAGCGCGGGGAAGACGAAGAGCAGGGCGACGATCCGCCCGCGCCGTCGCGTCCGCCGCGCACGGGCGGCGGACGCGACGGGCGGGGAACCCGCGTCTCTCGAGAGTGCGGTGGCGGTCATGTCCGCTCAGCCCTGGTACGCCTTGGCCGCCGCGTCCTCGAGCTGCGCCGCGGTCGCCTTCGGGTCGGACGGGTCGCGCAGGAAGTCCTGCAGCAGCTTCCACTCGCCGGCGCCCTTGGTGCCGCCGAAGGCCGCCGGGGCTTGGTCGGACATGTCGAAGCGGACCGAATCGCCCGCGGCGACCAGGGACTTGGCCGTCTCGCGGGTGACGTCGTCACCGTAGGAGGCGAGGTCCAGCTTCTTGTTCGGGGACAGGAAGCCGCCCGCCTTCGCCCACACGGCCGCCGCCTCCGGAGTCGCCAGGTACTCCATGAGCTTCATGCCGGCCTTGGCGTTCTTGCCGTCCTTGAGCACGACCGCCGCGTCACCACCGCTGACCACGGGCGCCGTACCGCCGTCGACCGCCGGGAACGGGAAGAAGTCGGCGTCCTTGCCGATGGTCTTGCCGAACTGGTCGTGGGCGACACCGGCGACGAAGTCGCCCTCGTAGACCATGCCCGCCTCGGGCTTGGGACCGAAGACTTTCTCGACGGAGCCCGGGAAGTCGGTGTTGAGTGCCTCCTTCTGGCCGCCCGCTATCAGCTGCTTGTCCTTGAAGAGCTTGCCGAGCGTGGTGAGCGCCTTGACCACGCTCTCGTCGGTCCACTTCAGCTTGTGGGCGGCGAGCGCGTCGTACTTCTCGGGTCCGGCCTGGGAGAGGTAGATGTTCTCGAACCAGTCGGTGAGCGTCCAGCCGTCCTGACCTGCGACCGCGAAGGCAGCGAGGCCCGAGTCGGAGACCGTGTGCCCGGTCTTCAGCAGCTCGTCGTACGTCTTCGGCGCCTCGACACCCGCCTGTGTGAACGCGTCCGGGCTGTACCAGATCGTCGATTTGTGGGCGGCCTTGAAGTAGAGGCCGTAGAGGGTGCCGTCGACGCTGCCGTAGTTCTTCCACACCGTCGCGAAGTCGGCGTCGACGGTCTGCTCGGCGGTCTTGGACAGCGGCTGGAGCCAGCCCTTCTGCGCGAACTGCTGGAGCACGCCGACCTGCGGGACCATCACGACGTCGGGCGCGTTGCCGCCCTCGATCTTGCTGCCGACCACGGTGGAGACGTTGTCGCCGGTGGAGACGAACTGCGTCTTGGCGCCGGTCTTCGCGGAGAACGCGTCCAACACCTTCTGGAAGTTCTTCTGCTCGCTGCCGGACCAGACACCGGCCACAGTGACCGTCTGGCCGTTCAGCTCCTTGTCGCCGCCGCCTGCGGCAACGGGCCCGCCGCCGCAGGCGGTGGCGCCGAGCGCCAGGGCGAGGGCGGTGCAGCCGGAGAGCAGAGTGGTGCGTCGTCGCATCATCGTTGATGTCCCTTCGGGGAAGTGGGAATGGCGGGGTTGTGGTGTGGGGCTCAGAGGTCGGTGCCGTCGCTGATCCACCAGGCGGCCGTGGACCCGGGGAGCACACCGGGCGCACAGGGGCCGCTGGCGAGCAGCGGGGTTCCGGAGACGGGGGCCGGCGTGGGTGCCGTACCGAAGTTGACGGCGCAGACGAGGTCGTCGCCGCGCACGAAGCCGAGGACACCCGGCGGTGTCTCCAGCCAGCGCAGGGCGCCCTCGCCCAGCTGGGAGAGCGCGGCGCGCAGTTGGAGCCCGTCGCGGTACAGGTGCCAGAAGGAGCGGGTGTCGGCGAGGGCCCGGTCCGTGGCGTGCTCGGCGAACCAGTCGGGCTGGGGCAGCCAGGGCCGCGCGCCCTCGGCGCCTGAGGTGAAGCCGAACGGGGAGGCCTGGCCCGACCACGGCAGGGGCACCCGGCACCCGTCCCGGATACGGGCGCGGCTTCCGGTGCGGCGGAAGATCGGGTCGGTGAGCACGTCGTCCGGCAGGTCGACGACCTCGGGCAGGCCCAGTTCCTCGCCCTGGTAGATGTACGCGGCGCCGGGCAGGGCCAGCATCAGCAGTGCCGCGGCGCGCGCCCGGGCGGCGCCCACGCCGCCGCCCTCGGTGGCCGGTTCTCCGTAGCGGGTGACGGTCCGGACCTGGTCGTGGTTGTTGAGGACCCAGGTGACCGTGGATCCGGTGCCCGCGATGTCCTGCATGGCCTCGGATATGACCTTGCGGAAGGCGTCCGCGTTCCAGGGGGCGCTGAGCAGATCGAAGAAGAACGCCTGGTGCAGCTCGTCCGGGCGGACGTACTGGGCGTGCTCGCGGGCGGTCGGTACGGAGACCTCGCCGACCAGAAGGCGTTCGCGGCCGTCGCGTGCCGTGTACTCCTCGCACACCGCACGCCAGTGCCGCCACACGTCGTGCACCTCGGGCTGGTTCCAAGCGAGCGGGTTGACCGAGTCGCGGGTGCGGGCGTCGGCCTCGGGGTCGGGCGAGTCCGGCAGGCCGGGGTGTTTGAAGAGGCCGGCGGCGACGTCGATACGGAAGCCGTCCACGCCCCGGTCCAGCCAGAAACGCAGAACCCGGTCGAACTCCGCGGCGACCTCGGGGTCGCGCCAGTTCCAGTCGGGCTGTTCGGGGGTGAACATGTGCAGGTACCACTGGCCGGGCCGGCCGTCCGCCTCGGTCACCCGAGTCCAGGCGGGACCGCCGAACATGGCGTGCCAGTTGTTGGGCGGCTCGCCGCCGTCGGCGCCGCGGCCGTCGGCGAAGTGGAAGCGGGCGCGGGCCGGGCTGCCGGGCGTCGCGGTCACCGCCTCGCGGAACCACCGGTGCTCGCTGGAGCAGTGGTTGGGGACGATGTCCAGGAGCACCTTGATGCCGAGCCGCCGGGCGGCCGCCGTCAGCAGATCGAACTCGGCGAGGTCGCCGAAGAGCGGGTCGACGTCGCAGTAGTCGGCCACGTCGTAGCCGTGGTCGTGCTGGGGCGAGGGGTAGAAGGGGCTCAGCCAGATCCCGTCGACGCCGAGTTTCTTCAGGTACGGCAGCCCGGCCCGGACGCCGGCCAGATCGCCTATGCCGTCTCCGGTGCTGTCCAGGAAGCTGCGGACGTACACCTGGTAGATCACTGCGTCCCGCCACCAGAGGTAGGTGTCGATGTACTGGGAACTCACCCCGTTGACCTGTCTGTGCGTGCTGAGGCGACCCGAAGTGGGGTCGACGGTTATGCATGCATGTTAGGTAGCCGTGTCATAAGGGTGTCAACGAACCTGCGGAAGCCGTTGGGAAGTTGGCCCTTCAAATCCGCATTTATCGACCTAGAGAGAGCCAAGGTGAGATCGTGGCGTTACCTAACAAGTAACTAGCGGGCGACTAGCGGTGGGAAATGGCGGCCAGCTCCCGCGCCAGCCGTCGCACCGCGCTCTCGGGCGTCTCCTGCCCCGTCAGCGCGTCGTGCACCACCGCCTGCACGACCAGGCTCACCTGGTCGTAGCGCGGGCTCTTGGGACGCGGAGCGGCGGCCATGACGCTCGCCCGCAGGGTCGGCAGATAGGGGAACTGCCGTATCAGCACGGGGTCGTCGTAGAGCGCGGCACGCACCGGCGGGAGCGCGCCGCAGGTGAGGACCTGGCGCTGGACGCGCTCGCTGGTGAGGTACGCGATCAGACGCGCGGCGGACTCGGGGTGCCGCGCATGTGCGCTGACCGCCAGATTGGAGCCGCCCAGGACACTGGTGCCCGGGCCGTTCGGTCCCGGCAGCGGTACGGCGCCTATCTTCCCGGCGACCTCGGACCCCTTGGCCGAGGCGACGACGTACGCGTAGGGCCAGTTGCGCAGGAAGAGCAGCCGGCCGTCCTGGAACGCCTGCTTGGACTCCTCCTCCTTGTACGTCAGCGACTGTTTCGGTATCCATCCCTCGCGCACACCCCGGGCGAGGAAGCCGATACCCTCGCGCGCAGCGGCCGAGTTCACCGTGACGCGCTCGCCCTCGTCGCCGAGTATCGTGCCGCCCGCGGAGTACACCGCCTCGGCCGCGTTGACGGTGAGGCCCTCGTACGGCAGGAACTGCCCCGCGTAGCCGCCTAGTCCGTACTTCGGGGCGATGGTCTTCGCGTCCCGCTCCAGCTCGGCCCAGGTCCGCGGCGGCGCCACGCCCTCCTTGGCGAGGACGTCCTTGCGGTACAGGAGGAGACCCGCGTTGGTGACGTACGGGACCGCGTACAGCCGTCCGTCGTAGGTGGCGGTGTCCACGACCGGCGGCAGGAAGGTCTTCAGCGGGAAGCGGTCGCGCGGCAGCGGGCGGATCCAGCCGGCCGCCGCGAACTCCGAGGTCCAGGCGACATCGATGTTGAGGACGTCGAACCGGCTGCGGTCGCCGCCGCGCAGGTCGGTGGTCATCTGCGCATGGGTCTCGTCGGCGGAGTCCGGCAGTTCGACGAGAGTGACCCGTTCACCGGGGTGGGCGCGATTCCAGCCCTCGAGCAGCGGCCCGAGATAGCCGGTCAGGTCTCCCGCGGTGGCCAGGGTGATCGGTCCGCGACTGCCCGCGATCCCGTCGTCGGCCCGGGCGCCCGAGGCGACGCAGCCGGCCATGACCACGGCCAGAACGAGGAGGCCCCTACCGGCGGTGCGCATCCACCGCATAGGTTCCTCCCTGTGCACCGGCACCGGGCGTCGTCGCCCGGGGTCAGAGGCCATGTATACCTGTTAGGTATGGGCGATACTAGGGTCTGGAGCACAATACGAGGACCCGAGGAGGAGAGCACGAGTGCGCCTGCCCCTCCTGGCTCTCCTCGCACGCGGCCCCGCCCACGGCTACGAGCTCAAGCAGGACCTTGAGCAACTGCTGGGCTCCGCGTACCCTCAGCCGAACGTCGGCCAGATCTACGTCACCCTCGGCCGCCTCGAGAAGTCGGGACTGATCGAGGGCGAGGAGGTCGAGCAGTCGAGTCGGCCCAACAAGAAGATCTACCACCTCACCGACGCCGGGCGGGAGGCGCTGCGCGCCTGGTACGAGGAGACGGCGGACGAACCGCGGGTGAGGGACGAGTTCTTCATGAAACTGGCACTCGCACCGCAGACCGGTCTCGCCGATCAGATCGCCCTGATCAACAAGCAGCGGCGCCAGTACCTCAACACCATGCGCAGCCTGTCGAAACTCGCCGCTGCCGAAGACCGCGACAACCGGATGGCCCATCTGCTGATCGAGGGCGCGATGCTGCATCTGCAGGCCGACCTCGACTGGCTGGAGCGGTGCCAGGAGGAACTGGAGGAGCAGGAGTGAGCGAGCGCCCCACTCCTCTGCTGCGGGCCGAGGGCCTCGTCAAGACCCACTACGGTGAGGGCGCGCCCGCGCACGCCGTGCGCGGGGTCGATCTGAGGGTGACGCGGGGCGAGTTCGTGGCCGTCACCGGCCCGTCCGGGGCCGGGAAGTCGACGCTGCTGCACCTGCTGGGCGGACTGCAGCGGCCGGACGCCGGCAGCATCTGGCTGGACGGCGAGTGCACGGACTCCTACAGCGAGGCCCGCTGGGCCGTGGAGCGCAGAAGGCGCATCGGGATCGTCTTCCAGTTCTTCAACCTGGTGTCCAATCTGTCGGTCGCGGACAACGTCGAACTGCCCGCACTGCTCGCTGGTGCGTCACCGAAGCAGGCACGCGCCGAGCGAGAGGAACTGCTCTCCGAACTGGGCCTCGCGGGCAAGGAGCGCAGCATGCCGGGCGAGTTGTCCGGCGGCGAGCAGCAGCGGGTCGCGCTGGCCCGTGCCCTGGTCAACCATCCGCCGCTGCTCCTCGCCGACGAGCCCGCGGGCAGCCTCGACAGCAAGGGCACCCGCGAGGTGATGCGGCTGCTCTCCCGTTTCCACCAGCGCGGCCAAACCATCGTGCTCGTCACCCATGACGCCCGGCTGGCCAGCGCGGCCGACCGGGTGATCAGCTTCTTCGACGGCCGGATCGCGGACGACGCGGAACTGGACGGCACACCGTCACGCCGGACGGGAACATCCGGTGTGCTGGAGCTCAGGGACTGATCCGCGGTGCACGACGACCCGAGGGCTACTCCGTCCGCCCCACCCGAGCCGGAAGGCTGACACCGTGCGAGCCACCCTGCGCTGGGCGCACTCCGATCTGCGGACGCATCGCGGCGAAGCCCTGTTCATCGTGCTGGCCACCGCCGGCGTCGTCGCCTCCCTGCTGCTGGCCGCGTCGCTCTTCGGGTATGCCACCAACCCCTGGCAGCGGGTCTTCACCCAGGCACGCGGCGCGCATGTGTGGATCCACACCGGCCGCGGCGCGGACACGGCCGAGCTGGCCGGTCTGGACGGCGTCCAGACCGTCGCGGGTCCCTACCCCACCGAGGCCACGACCCTCGTCGCCCGCGGCACCCGCGCCGCCGTCGAACTGCGCGGCACACCGCGGCTGCCGTCCGTGGGCCGGCCGCTGATCACCTCGGGCCACTGGCTGAGCCCCGCGCAGCCCGACGGTGTGGTGCTAGAGAGCCGGCTCGCCCGGGCGCTGCTCGCCGAGCCCGGCGACACCCTGACCGTGGCGGGCACGGCCCGGAAACTCACCGTCGTCGGCGTCGCGGACAGCGCCGAACCCCGTTACAGCCCAGGCGAGCAGCCGGGGCTCGTCTGGGCACCGCCGGCCGCCGTGCGCGAACCCTCCGGCCAGGTCACCGGACTGCGCCTGGCCGATCCCGAGGACACGGACTACGCCGTCCAACGCGCCGTCACCGTGCTGGGCGCCGGTGCGGTCAGCGAGGTCTCCACCTGGCAGCAGGCCCGGGCCGAGGCGCAGGGCGACAACCGGCTGCTGGGTCAGGTGCTCGGCCTGTTCGGGCTCGGCGCGCTCGTGGCGGCGGGCTTCGCCGTGCACGGGGCGATCGGCACCCGCATCCGCGGGCATCTGCGGGACATAGCGGTGCTCAAGGCGATCGGCTTCACACCCGGCCAGGTCGTCCGGATCTTCCTGCTCCAGCACATCGCGTACGCGCTGCTCGGCGCCGTGGCGGCGGCCGCCCTCACCCAGGGGCTGGGCAGCCGGATCCCGGGGCGTCTCGGCGACGCGGTCGGTGTGTGGCAGGGGCTGCCCGACCACACCGTCGCCCTGTTCGCGGTGCCCGTGGCCGCTGTGCTGTTCATCGCCGCCACCACCTGGCTCGCGGCCTGGCGGTCCGGCCGGGTGCCTCCGGTGCCCGTGCCCCGGCCCGCGGCACCGGCCGGTGGCCGCCTGACGGGCGTGGCGCGCGGGGCCCTCGGACTGCGGCTGCCGCCGGCTCTGGTCCTCGGCTGGCACAAGGCGTTCACCCGCCGTCCCCGGTCGCTGGCCACGATCGCGCGGCTGGCGCTGCCACTGCTGCTGATGGTGGTGGCGATGAGCGCATGGACCACCATCGACCGCTTCCACAGCAGACCCGGGGAGGTCGGCCTCGCGGCGGCGCTCACGGTCCGCCCCGACAGCAGTCTCGACGACGCGTCAGCCCGTTCCCTCCTGCAGCGCAATCCGCAGGTGGCCGACGCCTACCCGGGCGTCCAGGTCGCGGCGCTGGTACCGGGCCAGACGGCCACGATCGCGCTGCGGGGGCTGGGCACCCACACCGAGCCGTACCCGTTCGCCCTGGCCGAGGGCCGTCCGGCGCTGGGCCGTGACGAGGCGGTGGCCGGGCAGGGTCTGCTCGACCTGCTGGACGTGCGCGTGGGCGACTGGGTGCGGATGACGGTGGGCGACCAGCCCCAGATCCTGCACATCGTGGGCCGCAGCATCGAGCCGGAGAACGCCGGGCGGGTCATCTCCACCTCGCTGGACACCCTGCGCGAGAACGACCCCCGGCTACACCCCACGCTCTACCAGATCCGGCTCCGCCCCGGCGCCGACCCGCACGAGGTCGCCGGCGAACTGGCCGCGTCGGCCCCCGGGCACCTCGACGTGCACCCCGTGACGAATCCGGCGGACGGCCTCGGGCCACTGCGCGGAGTCGTCGCCGGACTGATCGCCGTCCTCGCACTGATCGGAATGGTCGAACTGCTGAGCGCGATCGGCGGCACCGTCCGCGAGAGCGAGCGGGACCTGCTGGCGCTCAAGGCCATCGGCCTGTCCCCGCGGCAGATCACCGCGATCACCGTCACCGCCACCGCCTGCACCGCCCTGGCCGCGGTGTGCGTCGGCACGGCGTTGGGGATTCCCCTCGCCCACTGGCTGATCGACGTACAGGGCAGATCCAGCGGTATGGGCGCCGGGCTGGCCGAGGGTCCCTCCCCTGCCCTTCTGCTGGCGTTCGGGGCCGCCGCCGTGCTGGGCGCCGCGGCCCTCGCGGCCCTGCCGGCAGCCCGGGCGGCACGCCGCCGCCTCGCGGACACCTTGAGCGCGGTGGCCTGAGCGGCGGCTGCGGAGAGGGCGGTCCGGCCGCCCCCTCCGCTCCCCTGGCTCCTAACGGCCGTGCAGCTCGCGGTACTTGGCGACAAGGGCCTTGGTGGACTCGTCCAGGCCCGGCACCTCGGCGCCCTCGGTCAGCGCGGGCTCGACGCGCTTGGCGAGGACCTTGCCCAGCTCCACACCCCACTGGTCGAAGGAGTCGATGTTCCAGATCGCACCCTGGACGAACACCTTGTGCTCGTAGAGCGCGACGAGCTGGCCGAGCACCGACGGGGTCAGGTCGGTGGCGAGGATGGTGGAGGTCGGGTGGTTGCCGTGGAACGTCTTGTGCGCCACCAGCTCCTCGGGCACGCCCTCGGCGCGGACCTCGTCGGCGGTCTTACCGAAGGCCAGCGCCTGCGTCTGGGCGAAGAAATTGGCCATGAGCAGGTCGTGCTGGGCCTTGAGCTCGTCCCCCAGCTCCCCGACCGGGTTGGCGAAGCCGATGAAGTCGGCCGGGATCAGCTTGGTGCCCTGGTGGATGAGCTGGTAATAGGCGTGCTGGCCGTTGGTGCCCGGCGTCCCCCACACGACCGGCCCGGTCTGCCACTCCACCTCGCGTCCCTCGCGGTCCACGGACTTGCCGTTGGACTCCATGTCCAGCTGCTGGAGGTAGGCGGTGAACTTGGACAGGTAGTGCGAGTACGGCAGGACCGCATGCGACTGGGCGTCGTGGAAGTTGCCGTACCAGATGCCGAGCAGACCCAGCAGCAGCGGGACGTTGGACTGGGCGGGCGCGGTGCGGAAGTGCTCGTCGACGGTGTGGAAGCCGTCGAGCATCTCGCGGAACTGCTCCGGGCCGAGGGCGATCATCAGCGACAGGCCGATCGCCGAGTCGTACGAGTAGCGGCCGCCGACCCAGTCCCAGAACTCGAACATGTTGTCGACGTCGATACCGAACTCGGCGACCTTCCCGGAGTTCGTCGACAGGGCCACGAAGTGCTTCGCGACCGCCTCCTGACCGGCCTTCAGACCAGTGAGCAGCCAGTTGCGGGCCGAGGTGGCGTTGGTGACCGTCTCGATCGTGGTGAACGTCTTGGAGGCGACGATGAACAGCGTCTCCGCCGGATCCAGGTCCCGCGTGGCCTCGTGCAGATCGGCACCGTCCACGTTGGAGACGAACCGGAAGGTCAGCGAGCGGTCGGTGAAGGCGCGCAGCGCCTCGTACGCCATCGCCGGGCCGAGGTCCGAGCCGCCGATGCCGATGTTCACGACGTTGCGGATCCGCTTGCCGGTGTGGCCGGTCCACTCGCCCGAGCGGATCCGGTTCGCGAAGGCGGCCATCTTGTCGAGGACCGCGTGGACCTTCGGCACCACGTTCTCGCCGTCGACCTCGATCACCGCGTCTCGCGGCGCGCGCAGCGCGATGTGCAGGACCGCCCGGTTCTCGGTGACGTTGATCTTCTCACCGCGGAACATGGCGTCCCTGAGACCGAAGACGTCCCGCCCGGCGGCCAGCTCGCGCAGCAGCCGCAGCGTCTCGTCGGTGACCAGGTGCTTGGAGTAGTCGACGTGCAGATCGCCGACGTCGAGGGTGTAGCCGCTGCCGCGCCCGGGGTCCGCCGCGAACAGGTCCCGCAGGCCCACCTCGCCGAGCTCCTCGCGGTGCTTGGCCAGAGCGGTCCACTCGGGCGTCTGGTTGAGCCTGGTACGGCTGTCTGCGTTCATCTCGGACTTCAGCCTTCTTCCTTGCGTGTGCTGCTGCGTACCTCACCCCGCTGCCGGTCCCAACCTAATTGATCAGGGCGCCGAGTGACCGGTGGTCGCGCCGTCCTGTGGCGCAACAACAGGTACGTCCGGATTGCGCCCAGTTGTCAACGAGGTCACGACGAGTCCGAAGAGCAGGGCACCGAGGGTGCGCCGGAAGCCGAGGCCGTACGGAAGAGGGATCCGGCACGGCGCGCCGAGGCGTCCGGTGCGCCGTGCTGAGCGGCGAAGCCTCCGGCGGGTCATCCTGCCGAGTACGCCGTCTCGCGGCCAGGTGTGCCGCGGCGGCCCTGTCCAGCGGGCGGCTCATGTGCGTGCGGGGCCACGACCGGCCGACAGCACCCTAAGACCGACCCCGGACGTGGCCGCAGGCCGTGACGCGGGGCTCGTCCGTGAGCCGAGCGGCATGCCGGGGCAGGGCGTGTCCTCGGACCGGGGGCCACCGCGACGTCCCACAGCCGTCCACACCCCCGCGCGCCGCGCAGGCGCACGCAGAGTGGCCCCCTCACCCGTCATCACGTGTCCCCGTCACGTTGCGCCGATGCGCAAACCGTGGAGGGCGCCGCTGACAACGGGCCGTGAGGCGAACGGCACCGGTGGACGGAAACGGCTCCGGCCGGGCACCCTTCGATGCCCGGCCATGGGACTGCGAGCCCGAGCCACGTCGAGGGCCCGGGGACCGGTCCCTAGATCTCGCCCCGCAGTTTGGCGAGCGCCTCGGCGAGGATCGCCTCGCCGTCCGCATCGCTGCGCCGTTCCCTTACGTACGCGAGATGCGTCTTGTAGGGCTCGGTGCGCGGCGGGTCCGGCGGGTTGTCCCGGTCTTGACCAGCCGGAAAGCCGCAGCGCGGGCAGTCCCAGTTGTCGGGAACCTGCGCGTCGCTGGCGAAGCTCGGCTGCGTCTCGTGCCCGTTGGAGCACCAGAAGGAGATGCGCAGACGCGGCGCGGACTCACCGCGCTCGGCCTCGCCCATCGGCCCCGCCCCGACCCGGCTTCCTCGGATCGCGTTGCCACTTGCCACGGTCGTAACTCCCTGCGTGATGGTGCCGCGAAGCGAGTCGGCGTTTCGCCTCGTTGCGAGCGCCTCAGTCTACGTAAGGCCCAACGCGCGTCCAGTGATGGGAGTTACCCCCGCCCCTAGACGCAAGCCCCATGATAGGCCGCGTCCGAAGACCCGTACCGAACATGGGGCGTTACGTGCTTTTTGTGTGGTCTGTCTTTATGCGCGACTTGCAGGCGTCCGCAGACGCTAGCCCTTGACCTTCATCAGGACGCCGAGCACAACGATGCACGCGAACCAGAGAAGACCGATCACGATGGTGATCCGGTCGAGGTTGCGCTCGGCGACCGAGGAGCCGCCGACGGAGGACTGCATGCCACCACCGAACATGTCGGAGAGGCCGCCGCCCTTCCCCTTGTGCATCAGCACCAGCAGCATCAGCAGCAGGCTGAAGATGATCAGGGCGATCGAGAACCCCAAAACCACGGCTGGACCAACTTCCTCGGACTTGGATGGACGACGGGGCCGAAGCTCTTATTGAAACTTCACGTTCCGAATAACAGCCTCGGCCCCGCAAGGGTACGACGGATCGCCCCTACGTCATACTCACGACTTTTCCGCTCGCCCCGGGGCCCGGCTCACTGGTCGCGGAAGCGGACGATCTTGACGAACTCGTCGGCGTCCAGCGAGGCACCACCGACCAGAGCGCCGTCAATGTCCGGCTTTGACATGATTTCGGCCACATTGCCGGACTTGACCGAGCCGCCGTACTGGATGCGCACCTTGTCGGCCACGTCCTGTGAGTACAGCTCCGCGATCTTGCCACGGATCGCCGCGCAGACCTCCTGCGCGTCCTCGGCGCCGCAGACCTTGCCGGTACCGATGGCCCAGACAGGCTCGTAGGCGATCACGATCGACTCGGTCTGCTCGGCCGGCAGGCCCTTCAGACCGCCCTCGACCTGCGACAGCATGTGCGCGACGTGGTTGCCCGCCTCGCGAACGCCCAGCTCCTCACCGACGCACAGGATCGGGGTCAGACCGTACTTGAAGGCCGCCTTGGCCTTCGCGTTCACGATCTCGTCGGTCTCGTGGTGGTACTGGCGGCGCTCGGAGTGGCCGACCACCACGTAGGTGCACTTGAGCTTGGCCAGCATGGCACCGGAGATCTCGCCGGTGTAGGCCCCGGAGTCGTGCGCCGAGAGGTCTTGGGCACCGTACTTGATCTTGAGCTTGTCCCCGTCCACCAGGGTCTGCACGGAGCGCAGGTCGGTGAAGGGCGGCAGGACGGCGACCTCGACGGCCTCGTAGTCCTTGTCCGCGAGGGCGAAGGCGAGCTTCTGGACGTGGGCGATGGCCTCGAGGTGGTTGAGGTTCATCTTCCAGTTGCCCGCCATCAGCGGCATGCGCTCGGCGGAAATTGCGTCAGCCATCGAGGTTCAGTCCTCCAGTGCGGCGAGGCCGGGGAGCGTCTTGCCCTCGAGGTACTCGAGGGAGGCGCCACCGCCGGTCGAGATGTGTCCGAATGCCGACTCGTCGAAGCCCAGGGTGCGGACGGCGGCTGCGCCACACCGTGGCGGCTCGCTTCGCCGGGCTATCCACCAGGGATCTCGTGGCGGCCGCGAACGCGGCCGGCATGCCCTGCGACGTATC
>NZ_JBSFJX010000057.1:0-50586 GCF_053598275.1 Streptomyces sp. NPDC001156
GGGCACGGTTTCCACGGAGACCGTGCCCCGGAGAACCACGGGCCCCATGGACCCCACGAGTTCCGTTCGCCGAGCGGTCACGGTGACCGTTCGGCGAACCCTTCCACGAACTTCGCGTTCGGACACTATCCGGTTGACCTGCAGCTTCCGGGTTCAGAAACAGGTAGTCAGGGCAGCTCCCTGACAGGTCACAACCCGCGGATGGCTTCCCCCAGGTCAGGGCCGCAAGAGGTCCAGCAAACGACTGATCCGTCGGTGTCGAGCTGGCCCATGAACCACTCCTCGTCGGCTCTCACGAGGCACAGGTCGTGGAAGGAGACGATGAGGTCGGGTCGGAGAGGTGCGTAGTCGGTATGCCATCGATCAGCTGCCGATGGGTCCAGGTCCGCGGACGCCCCGGCTTCTTGCCCACCGGCAGCAGCGGCTCCAGTCGCTCCCACTGGCCGCCCGCCAGATCACCACGTCCCACGACCGCTGATCATCTACGACCTTGATCCACTTTCGCAACAGACCCTAGTCGAGTACGCCCAGCTCGCTGTCCGGCCGACAGTGCGGGCACGGGTCGACGCCCTCGGCGAGAGCCCTTCGGGCCTGCTCGCGGTTGATGCCGCGGTGGCGTTTCCCGATGCTCCAGCATCCGCCGATGTGAACGTAGACGGGTGGCGACTCCCGGTTGAGACCCTGCTCGATGATCCAGTCGGGCGAGGGTGGCCGCATCTCCTCGGCGCGCTGGCGGGCCGCTTCCCGCTGTTCTTCGGCCGCGATCCATCCGTCGATTTGCACGAGGGCTGCGGTCGCCTGCTGCACGACGACGCGGCGTGCGAAGTGCAGCAGGTCGAGTCTGGACGGCGAGAGATCGTTCACGTGTTCGATATTACGGCGTAGGATTCCCCTGCCATCTCCGGCAACAGGAGGAGACGCCATGGACGTGGACGGGCTGTTGCAACGCCGCGGCGTCGACGTCAGCCGGCTCGATCCTGCACCGCCTCTCCCTACGTGGGCGGAGGTCAGGGACCGCATCGCGCTCATGCCCGGGTGCACGCTCTGCGGCGGCATCTGCCTCACCGCCTGGGTGATCGATATGGGGAGCGGGCCCCGGTGGGTCGATCTGTGCCGCGGCCACACGCCGGGCGTACTGTCCGAACCAGCTACGCCGATGTCGCCCCGGGAGAGGAGAGGTGCCGCTCGTGGATGACGCGGGCCGCTATCACCTCACCCTCGCCCTGGATGACCGTCGGGTGATGGACGGCTGGTGGTGGCGCGAGAGCACGGCGGTCGATCAGTTCAGGGGGATCGTCGGCAAGCACGGCCGCCCTGGTGCCCGCGTCGTCCTCGTCGACACTGAGACGGGTGAGCTGCTGGCGAGCTGGATTGGGGAGTCGTAGCGCTGACCTCGGACTTTTGCTGGGTCAGCCCTCGTCCGCGTGCCGTGCGGCCTTCCGGAGTGCGGCCTCGACCTCTTGGCGGGACTCGCCCTGCTCCTGCGCGTGCTCTGTGACGGCGGTCTGGACGTCGCGGGCGAGGTCCCGCCACGCACGCCAGGCGGTCTCCCAGGTCTGGGTCTGCTCTTCCGTCCACTGGCTGGCGGTGGGCGGCCCGTAGCTGTCGCGGAGCTCCTCGACCCGGTTGTGTGCCTGGTCGGCTGCTCGCTGAATCTCTACGAGTTCATCGAAACTGTGCACCACACATGGATCCTATGCGGCGGTCGTCATCTCGGCGCGCTCAGCCGCAGCCGGACGGAACGACACGCCATGCGTTTCCTCGTGGTCGGGGCATCCCGCGCGTGACTGGCCAGCGCGCGCCCTCAAGAGCGGAGTCCCGGGGTCCCGGCGGTGGCCGGGCTTGAACGATCAGAGCTGTGCTGCGCCCGCCTCAGCGGCCGTCGGACGGCGGGACCCGGGGCGGCTCACGCCGCCTCGACGATGTCCGTCTCGGCCCGGATCGCGGCCGCCCACTGCGTGACGAGCAGCTGGTATTCGGTGCGTTCTTCGTCGGTGAGGGGCCGGGCGAAGGCCCGGCGGAGCAGCTGGCGGATGTCTTCGTTCACAGCCGCAGCGGACCGTGCGGAACCAGGGCTCGCAGGCTCGGGGGACATGGGACAAGCGTACTGGCGGCCACTGACAGCGGGGCCTGCTCCGGCTACAGGGCAGCGCGGTAGAAGGGCTTGTCCTCACGCGGCTCGACGCCCAGCGCCATGTAGAAGTCGAGCGCCAGAGGGTTGTCGGCGTCCGCCGTCCACTCAAGACGCGAGCAGCCGGCGGCCCGGCCCGCGTCTCGGACGGCCTCCATCAGCTGCCTAGCGACACCGCCGCGCCGGTGCTGCTCCCTCACGAACAGCTCTTTCAGATAGATGGAGGTGTCGGCGCCGGCGGCGGGCCAGAGGAAGCTGTAGGAGGCGAAGCCGAGGACGTCGTCGCCGTCGCGGGCGATGAGGACGGTCGCGACCGGGCAGTCGCCGAAGAGGGCGGCGCGAATCTGGTGCGGATCGGCTGGGGTGTCGGGACCTCCGTAGTAGGCCTCGACTTCGCCGAGCAGCTGGGCCAGGAGCTCGGTGTCCGCCTCAGTCGCCGCCTGGATCCTCACTGCCGCCCCTTTCACCAGCGGGCAGCGCCAACGCCTCACGCAACACCCGCACTTCTGACACCGCCCGTGCCTCCGGCACCTTAGCGGCAACCTCTCGGGCCCGGTAGATGATCAGCGCGGAGCGGTGCTGCTGGGGCAGGCCGAGGATGGTCTGCGTTGCGCTGGCTGCGGCGCCGACGGGGTCGCCGTCGAGGGCGCGGCACATGGCCTGGTCGAGACGGACGAGAGCGATGTCCATACGGTCAGACGCGGGGTACAACTCGAGCGCGCGGGCGTGCTCTGCAGCAGCTCGGGCAGTCTCGCTGAGGTGCGTCCACGCGTTCCCTGCATGGAAACGGAGCTGGCTCTCGCTGTACCCGAAGGCGGACCCGATGCGTTCCTCGGCGGGCAGGCGGTCCAGGGCCGTCTCGGCCGCGGCGAGGGCCGCGGTGCTCGGCTCGGGGGCGCCGAGTTGGGCGTGCGCGCGGGCTTCGAGGGGTGCGGCGAGGGCGGCTCCGACGCACGGGAGCCCTCCGGCGAGCTGCTGGGCGCGGCAGGCCAGTTCGACGGCACCGTAGAGGTCGCCGCCGTAGTACAGCTGGTAGGCCTCTTGCGCGTAGATCCAGGCGAGGGTGGCACGGTCGTCGGCTGCAGCTGCTGCGGCTCGGCCGGTGCGCCACCAGGAGCGGGCCCGGTCGTCGCCCAGTTTGAGGAGGGTGAGCGCCATGAGTCCGCACATCTGCGCGGCGGCGATGTTCAGCTTCTTACGCGTCGGCGTGGTGTGGCGGTGGGACATGACGAACCGTAAGTCGTTGAAGTCATCCACCAGATCGGCCAGGAGCTCGGATTCCGGCCGGTAGCGGGTGGCCCGCCCGTACATGCCGACGGTGTAGGCCCATTCGTCGAGGCTGGCGTCCGTCATGGGGCCGGCCGCGAGTGATTCGTTGAGGCCGCGCTGGAGGGCGTCTGCCTTGCCGAGTGTGCTCTCTCCGGGCCGGGCCTCGGCGAGGGCGGTGAGTTCTCCATCAGCGCCGAGGGCCTGGTCGAGGGCGGCGGCGATCTCGGGGGTGGGCCATCGCTTGCCGTTTTCGAGGTCGGAGACGTAGCTCTTTCCGCAGCTGGCGAGTTGGGCGACGTCGCGGACGGAGCGGCTGCCGCGGAGGCGCCGTAATGCCTGGCCGAAGGTCTCTCGGTGCATGAGGGGTGCTCCCTTGTCCGCGGTGTCCGCAGGCGTGCGGACTGGAGCGGACGCTGTGCTGCTGTGCCTGACGGCCCGTAGAGGAAACGCTACTCACAACAGCAGGCGAAGTCAGTGAAACGGACATGGCCTGGAGTGAGTCGAACCCGGCGACCGCGTGACCGCCCCCGGGTGTGGCCAACGCTCAACGCTGAGAGGGAGCGCCGACGTGCCGAACCATACGGCCCCAAAGACTGCGAGCGACACCCATCCGGTGGACGTCGTGACGATGCGCGCCACGATCTGCCGGCTGCTTCCACCCGATGAGAGCCCGGCGCCCGAGGGCGCCGAACTCGAGGCGCTGACCCTCCTACTGCGCGGGCACCTGGAGTTGCTCATTCCGGAGGTCGAGGCAGCCGCGTCGCGGATGCCGAGCAACGACATTCCCCGGTACTGCGCACTCGCGTGCCTGGGCGAGGCCCGCCAGAGGCTCAGGGAGTCGCCGAGCCCGGTACCGGGCGGCGCTATCGCTCACGCCCGCCGCCTGGCACGTGCGCTGCACGCCGTCTGCGACCACTACGAGGCGCTGACCGGGGTGGCCATGTGCCTGGTCTGCGACCAGCCGATCCGCGACGAGGCATCGCTGCCGTACGACCACGGCAGCCCCTCCGACGGTGCGACCGGAGCTGGCCGTATCCACGCCCGCTGCAAGGGCACGCGCCGTCGCTGACGGCCCCACCAGACTCCCGTCCTGCTGCGGTCCGGAAACCGCGGCGGGGCGGGCCCGCCCTGGCAGCCGACCAACAATTGCGTGATCTTGATCGCGAGATTTACCTGTCCAGGTAAGAACTTCTGATCAGAGGTCGCCAAGTTGAGCGTTGCAACGATGCGCCCCCTGATCGCCCGTCCTGTCGGAGGACCGGAAACCTCCGGCGGGGCGGGCTTTTGCGCAAGGCCGTGAAGTTACGGGCTGATTGCCTCTGTCGAGAGGATGTCGATGCTGATGGTGGCCTTGTAGGTGCGGCGGTCGACGCGCAGCCGGTTCTTCACCGACTTCGGCTCGGGAACCCGGTGGAAGCTCAGCCGAGGCGTAGCCCCGTCCGGGTCGAGTGTAGCGAATTCGGGGCTCGCCGTTCGTCGCAGCGGGCTGCTCGCGTACGACCTCACCCGGCGCGACAACATGCCATTTCCAGAACACGCCATTGTCAGCACGCGAAGGCAGGGTCCGCGTCGGCTACCGCCGTACCCAACGCGAGCAGATGACCACAATGCCGGAGTTGCGGCGGGGATCGGGTCCTTGCAGGCTGTATCTGGCAAGCGACCTTGATGACGTAACGAGGTGATCGGGTTGCAGGACCATGCGCGCCCGGTCAGCCCTCCGAAACGTTGGTGTGGGTGACGCGTGCCGCCTCACGAGCCGGTATCCCGGTGAGTCCAGTCGTGATTCTTCAACGACCGGCGCAGCACAGGCATCAGTTGGACGGGAACCGGCTTCGCAATCCCCGTCCTGCTCCGGAGCAGGTGTCCGGAGTACTTCTTTGCGGCACGCGCTGCGGGCCTCCCCGCTCGATCCGTGGTGTCCGCTGACCGTGTGGTCCGCCGTGGCCCAAATGGGCGACATGCATGACCACCGGCGCCGCAGCCCGCCACCAGCGACAAGGAGTCACAGAGCATGGGTGGAAAGCAGAAAACACTCGCCATACTGACCGGAACCGCGCTGGCAGCCGGACTCACCAGCCCGGCCTTCGGGTCCACCGCCCCTCACTCGCCGGCCCTGCGCACCACCACCACGAGGTCGGGGACGTCGGTCGTGGAGTGGAACCGCGAGCTCATCACCATCCTCAGCGATCCGAAGGCGCAGCCGTCCACCGTCCACCCTACGCGCAGCTTCGCGCTCCTCCAGGCTGCCGAGTACGACGCGGTGGTATCGATCACCCGGGCCGGCCCCGCCTACGAGTTCTCGGTGTCCGCGCCGCGAGGCGCTCGTGCGGATGCCGCAGCGGACCAGGCAGCCCACGATGTGCTGGTCGCCCTGTACCCGGCCAAGCGCGCAGGCGTGGACCAGCGGCTGAGCAGTCAGTTGTCCGCGATTCCCAATGGCCCGGGCAAGCAGGCGGGCATTGGTGTGGGAGCAGCGGTCGCCCGCCAACTGATCAGCCTGCGGTCCCATGACGGGTCCTCGGCGAAGCCGCCGCGGTTCCGCCCTGGCGACAAGGCCGGTGACTACCGGCCCACCCCTCCCGACTTCCCGGCACCGGTGTTCACCAACTGGGGCTCGGTCAAGCCCTTCGTGCTGGCCAGCGGACGCCAGTTCCGCCCGGCAGCGCCGCCGGCCGTGAGCACCGCCGCGTACGCCGCCGCCTTGAACGAGGTCAAGAGCCTGGGGAGCAAGACCAGTACCACCCGCACCCCCGATCAGACCGCGGCCGCGAAGTTCTGGGCGGCGGCGCCCGTCTGGAACGTCTGGAACGAGGTCGCGCAGGACCTTGTCACCTCCCAGAACGCGAGCCTGGAGGAGGCGGTGAAGGTCTTCGCCCGGCTCGACCTGTCCCTCGCCGACACCGCGATCGCGATGTACGACGCCAAGTACGCCTACCGCGTCTGGCGGCCCGTGACCGCCATCCGGCTCGGCGGTAGCTACAACCCTGGCATCATCGGCGATCCCAACTGGACCCCACTGCTGCCGACCGCCCCGGATCCGTCCTATCCCGGAGCTCACGGCGCCCTCAGCCAGGCGGCCGCAACGACGCTCGCCGGGTTCTACGGGGCGCAGCATCATCTGGCGGTGACGTCGAAGGGCGTCACGCGAACCTTTGCCGGCTTTCAGGACGCCGCCACCGAAGCGTGGCTCAGCCGGATCTGGTCCGGCCAGCACACCTCCCTCGACAACCGCGCCGGCCAGCAACTCGGCACCCAAGTGGCCGACTTCGTGGCAGGTCACCTCTGACCTGGTGTTTCTCCCCGAGGGCTACCCCGCCAGCCTAGGTGACCGGACCGCGGAGCTCCCAACGATCCGTCTTGGGTAACAACGCCGTTCTAAACCCCTTGCCACCACCTGCGCAACCGTAATTTCACGGCCTTGGGCTTTTGCGTGCCGCGGTCAGCAGTGTGTCCGCTGGCCTCGACGTGGCGGCGCAGTTCGCTAGGTGGCGCGAATATGCCAGGAACAAACCTAGCGGTCTGTTAACCCTTCTACTATCGTCGATAGTAGTAAGGCCCCGGAGGGTAGAGGACCGGAAACCTCTATCAGCCGGGGCCTTGCGACGTCCGTGGCCGCCGCGGAGGGCTCACCGCCGTCTCACGAACGTCTCACAGACGCGACGAGAGGCAGGCGACTCGCGCGCTCTGACCTGGACTCAGTGGACGCCACGGACGCTCAACAACTCCCCTGAACTGCCCTTATGACATGTGCCATGTTGTCCCGAGCGACGGCCCCAAGATCAGGACCGGGGCGTCTTCTGGCCCGTCAAAGCGGTATTGCAGGGGTGCGGCAGTCGTCTCACTCACTCGACTCACGCTCTCACATCCGACCATTTCTCATGTGCGGGGGTCGCAACCCCATGCGAGCCGTCCCACTTCGTGGCCGCTTGGCGGAGATCTTTCACGGCCGCCTTCACAGGTGCTTCCCGCGGTCCTCACCTGGCGGAGTCCGGACCGCCGTCGGCACTCCGGGCGGCGGTCCCCGGGCAGGGGCTGGGGGTGGGTGGCCCTGCCCGGGGAGTCCCACCGGCCGCGGCCCGTGGCTGCCACGGTGGCGACCCGCACGGCCTCGGCCCGCCCCGGTCGGTCTCGCGTCTGCCTGTGCCCGTTCGCCGGACAGCCGGACAGCCCGCCCTGCGGGTCAACTGACCCACGGGACGGGCCCGGCTGCCGATCTCACCGATCTGCCGACCGCCAGACGGCCGAGCTTTGTCGATCTGTCGGCCTGTCGGCCTGTCGACTTCGTCGTCCGGAGCGTCAGCGGTCGTCGCGGCCGCCGTGCGAGCCGCCGCCGTGGTGGTCGTCCCCGCCGTCGTGCGAGGCACGCCCATGGTGGTCGTCACCAATCGGGTCGTCCACGCCGCGACCCCGCACACCGCCGCGGTCGTCGCCCGCCGGGTCGTCCGCGTGGTGCCGAACCTCGGGGCTCCGGTCGCCGGAGCCGCCGTGATGCGCGGTCGGGTGGTCGTCGGCGTGCGGCCGGTCCGCCACGGCGGCGCCCGGCGTGCCCTGGGGCGGCGATGCGGTCCGGGAGTCGTCCCGGCCGTTGCGGGCGCCGTCGTCCGTGCCCGAGTGACGGCCGTGGTCGTCCGAGCCCCGGTCGTCCGAGCCGGAGTGGCCCCGGTCGTCCGTGCCGTGCCGCTGGTGGTGCGCCGACGAGGCGGCCGGGCCGGGGGCCTGGTGGCCGGGTGGTGAGGTGACGGCCGCGGCGGTGACGGCGCCTGCGCCGATCACGGCCGCCGCGACGAACACGGCTGCGACGGTACGACGGCGGCCGGTGAGCCGGAAGATGCTCATGACGTGTCCCTTCCTTCGCTCCGCGGCCGGTCCGCGGAGCCCGCCCGACGTGTTCAGTCGGACGGGAACCACCGTGCTCCACGCATCCTGAAGCCAGGCTGAACCTTCCTGAACCCGGCTTCAGGAAGGTTCTGACACCCTGACGGCATGCGCCTGCTGATAGTCGAGGACGAACGACGCCTCGCCACCGCCCTCGCGCGCGGACTGGCCGCCGAGGGCTTCGCCGTGGACGTGGCCCATGACGGTGTCGACGGGCTGCACTTGGCCCGTGAGCAGGAGTACGACCTGATCGTGCTCGACATCATGCTCCCCGGCATGAACGGCTACCGGGTCTGCGCCTCGCTCCGGGACGAGGGCGACGACACGCCCATCCTGATGCTGACCGCCAAGGACGGCGAATACGACGAGGCGGAGGGCCTGGACACCGGCGCGGACGACTACCTGACGAAACCGTTCTCCTACATCGTCCTCCAGGCCCGCATACGCGCCCTGCTGCGCCGCCGCGCCCGTACCGGCTCCCCGGTCCTGCGCGTCGGCGGCCTGCATCTCGATCCCGGAGCCCGGCGCGTGACCCGTGACGGGGAGGAAGTCACCCTGACCACCAAGGAGTTCGCGGTACTGGAACACCTCGCGCGGCACGCCGGTGAGGTGGTCTCGAAGGCGGACATCCTCACGCACGTCTGGGACTTCGCCTACGACGGCGACCCGAACATCGTCGAGGTCTACGTGAGCGCGCTCCGCCGCAAGATCGACGTCCCCTTCGGACGCCGCTCCATCAAGACCGTGCGCGGCGCCGGATACCGCCTTCAGGCCGAAGGGGGACGCGATGTCTAGACCGCTGGCGTCGGTCCGGGCGCGCGCGGCGCTCGCGGCCACCGCGGTGGTCTGCCTCGCGCTGGTCGTGGCGGGCTTCGGCGTGGTCACGGTGCTCCGGCACAACCTCACCGGACGGGCCGGCCTGGAGGCCGAGGTCACCGCCCGTACGGTGGCCGGTTCCCAGGACGCGCTGAACGGCCGGTTCGACCGGCTGGACCTGCCCGAGGACGGACGTGTGGTCCAGGTCGTCGACTCGGCCGGAAACGTGCTGGGTGCCGGTGCCGCCCTCGCGGGCCGTGCCCCCGTCGCCGACTACGCCCCGGCTGTGGACAGCTCCGCAGCGCCCGCGTCCACCGCCTCCTCCACTCCTACGGCACCGGCGTCCGCACCGCTCTCCCCGTCGGGGTCGGGAGCGGCATTCCTACCGCCTTCCCCGTCGGCGTCCGGGACGGCGGGCGTGACCGGCAGGGCCACGCACGCGAATACCAGTGCGGGCGTTCCGGGGAGCGTGCTCGCCGCCGTGTACGTCCCCGTCCGCGGCGGGATCGCCCGGACCGTGGTCCCCGTGGACGACCACGGGCGCCGAGGCCGGGGCGGCAGCGACGACGGCTCCGCCACGCCGGACGGGAAGACCGAGGAGCCGACCGGCGACGACCACGGCGGAGCCACCAGCAGCCCTCCGCGCGGCAAGGTCGGCACCGACGTGCAGCGGCGCACGATCCGGGCCACCGTGGCCGGCGCGACCCACGACTACAGCTTCGCCGCCGTACAGGGCACGACCTACGACGGCCGCACCTACACCGTCTATGCGGGGGTCTCCCTGGAGGAGGAGCAAGCCACCCTTGACCAGGTCACGAAGTCACTGCTGACCGGTCTGCCGTTCCTGCTCGCCGTGGTGGCGATCGTGACCTGGCTGGTCACCCGGCACGCGCTGAGGCCGGTGGAGGGTATCCGCGCCGAGATGGCGGAGATCACGGGGAGCGGCGACCTGTCCCGCAGGGTGCCCGATCCCCGGTCGGGGGACGAGATCGCCCGGCTGGCCCGCACCACCAACCAGACACTGGCCGCCCTGGAGAGTTCGGTGGAGCGGCAGCACCGCTTCATCGCCGACGCCTCCCACGAACTGCGCAGCCCCATCGCCAACTTGCGCACCCAACTGGAGGTCGCCGACGCGCACCCGGAGCTGCTGGACACCCACGACCTCGTCCAGGACGTCGTACGCCTGCAGCACCTGGCCACCGATCTGCTGCTCCTCGCCCGGCTGGACGCCGGGGAGAGTCCGGCCCACGCGCGTGTCGACCTCGCGGACCTGGTGCGGGAGGAGGTGGCCGCGCGAGCGGCGACGGACCGGTTCGCCCCCGCCGTGACGCTGGAGGGCGAGTCGCTCGCGGTGACCGGGAGCAGGACGCAGCTCGTCCGCGTCCTCGCCAATCTCCTGGACAATGCCCAACGGCACGCGAAGGGTGCGGTGTTGGTGACCTCGGCCGTCGAGGGCGACGACATCGTCCTCACCGTCGCGGACGACGGTACCGGGGTCGCTCCGGAGGACCGGGAGCTGGTCTTCGAGCGGTTCGTCCGCCTGGACGAGGCCCGAAGCCGCGATGCAGGCGGTGCCGGGCTCGGACTGGCCATCGCCCGGGACGTGGTGCTGCGGCACGGCGGCTCGCTCACCGTCGGGGGTGACCCCGGCGAGGGAGCGGTCTTCCGAGCCCGGCTTCCGCGCGCGAAGTGACGACGAGTACGGTGCACGTCCCCGCGGGGTCCTCCGTGCCGTACCGCACGAGCGGTCGGCAGCACGGCCCGCGCCGACGCGACGAGTGCCGCCGATCGGCCGCCCGCTCGCGCACGGGGCCGCCGATCGGACACACCCATTCAGGTGCTCGGCGTACTGCCGTTTGAGCGGATGCCGCCGCCCCGGGTCGCGCACCAGCCGGCTGTGGTCCTCCGTCGCCCTAGGCTCCGGAGGACGGACCGTCGGCGGTCGTCGTGACTCCGCAACCGGGCCTCGCCCGCCCGGCGCAGCTTCCCTGGGGAGAGATGTGACCAGGCCTACTACTCGTCGTTCTCCGCTGACCTGGCTGGTTGCCGGCCTGGTCCTCGCCACCGCCGTGCTGGCCGGCTGCGCGGGCCCAGACCCGGCCGAGCACGGCCATCATCAGACCGGGCCCAAGGAGAGCGGCGCGGACACCGGCCAGGGTCCGGCTCTGCAGGACCCCCCGGAAGTGGTCAGCCGCGACGGCCTGCTCAAGACCACCATCAAGGTGGAACGGCACAAGGTCCAGGTCGGCGACCGTCAGTTGTACGCGACCACGTACAACGGGGCGTACATGCCGCCCACGTTGCGGGTGCGGCCCGGTGACCACATCGACATCACCATGACCAACAACGTCGACGAGAGCACGAGGCTGCATCTGCACGGCCTGCACGTGTCACCGACCGCCCCCGCCGACGACATGTTCACCGCCATCAAGTACAAGCAGTCGTACCACTACAAGTACTGGATTCCGCGCAGTCAGCCCATGGGGACCTACTGGTACCACTCGCAGGCCGACCTGCGGTCCACCGCCCAGGTCGCCGGCGGAGAGTCGGGCGTCATCATCGTCGACGGGCTCCAGCGGTACCTGCCGCCGTCACTGCGCGACATCACCGAGCACACGATCGCGCTGAAGGACAACCAGATCCAGGGCGACTCGATCAAGACCCGTCCCCTGAGCATCGGCGCGCCCACCAACCGCACCGTCAATGGCCAGCAGAACCCCGTGATCAGCATCCGGCCCGGCGAGACCCAGCTGTGGCGTCTGGCCAACATCGGCGCCAACATCTACTACAAGGTCCATCTCAACGGCACCAGATTCCATGTGCTCGCCCAGGACGGTATCCCCGTCATCAAGGTCTACTCCCAGGACACCCTGCTCATGCCCGCCGGCGCCCGGTTCGATGTCCTCGTCCAGGGCGGCAACACCGGTACCACCCAACTGGAGACCCTCTCGTACGACACCGGGTCCGCCGGGTACAAGTTCCCCCAGGCGAACCTGGCCACCGTCGTCACCAGCGGCCCGAGCACGACTCCGGCCGCCATCCCGACCGACTTCGCCCCACACGAGGACCTGTCCGACGCGACGATCGCGGACCGCAAGACCATGGTCTTCACGGAGAACTACTGGGGCTCGCAGTACTTCATCAACGGCCGGACGTACGACCCGCAGAGGACCGACTTCACCGCCGTACTCGGCACCGTCGAGGAGTGGAACATCCGCAATGCCACGGAGGAGGACCAGTCCTTCCACCTCCACACCAACGGCCTGCAGTTGATGAGCGTCAACGGGAAGCCCTACGACCCGACCCACGGCTGGTACGACACGGTGAATGTCCCCGCGCAGGGCAACATCGTCGTCCGGGTCCGCTTCGCCGACTTCCCCGGAAAGACAGTCCTGCACTGCGGCATCCTCAGCCACAAGGACAGCGGCATGATGGCCGTCCTCGACATCGTCGACCAGAAGCACGAGCCGGAGAGTCAGTGACCGCCGCCGGCGGGAGGACCGACGGCGCTCACGCCCCCAGACCCGTCAGGGCGCCGACCGGGTCCAGGTCCGGGGTGCCCCGGGGCCACCAGTCCTCGTGGCCCGGTTCCGACTCGTAGGCGTACCAGAGGCCGTCCTGACCGAGGCGCAGCTGGACATGGCCGTCCGGGTGGGTCAGGCGGTTGCGCCAGGGGCGGAAGGCCGGCAGGTCCGCCGCCAGCAGCAGGGGGCGGGCCCGGTCGAAGCGGCCGGCCGGCGGATCCCAGGGCTCCTCCAGTACGGCCAGTGCCGTCCGGCCGCCCTGTCGCCACGCGGCGACCGCCCGCGCCAGGTCGGCCGGGGTCCGTCCGGTGGCGGCGGCCAGCGAGGCGTACAGCGCCCGCGTCCCCGCGGTGAGACCCGAACCCGGGCGGGCCGCGGCGAGCCGTACCGCGTCCTGCCACAGTGTCAGCTCCGCGACCGGGTCGTACCCCCTGGTCAACAGCGCGTGTGCACGGGCCGCGGCGTCCGTGGCCAGCTGGTCCAGCGCGAAGGGGTCCGGACCGCCCGGCGCTCCCGGATAGACCGGCGGCTGCTCGGGGTGGGCGGGCGGCGGCAGCGGAGCGGGGAGCGGCGGCAGTGCCCCACGGGCCACGGCGTCACGGGCGCGTACGCCGGGAACGGGTGGGACCTCCCGGTCCTGCGCGGCCCGGGCCGCGCGCGCCGCGTTGCGCCGGGACAGCGCGTCGAGCAACTCGCGCTCGCCGCGGCCGCGCAGCAGAAGCAGCACGAAGGGGTCCTGGTCGAGCAGGCGCGCGGTCTGGTAGCAGACGGCGGCCGCGTGCTTGCAGGGATGCCCGAAGTCGGGGCAGCTGCAGCGCGGTTCGAGATCGCCGGCCTCCGGGAGCAGCCGGACACCGCACTCGGCGAGGGACTGCGGGACCTGCTTGTCCAGCAGCGCGGCGATGTGCCCGGGGCGTTCGGCGGCCGCGTCCAGGAAGCGCTCCCACTCGTCGTCGGAGAACGTCCGCAACCTCACCTGTACGCGATACGGGCGCGGACGGCTCCCCTGCACGTAGGCGAGCACAAGACCGGGTGTGACGGTAATCGCGTCCACGTTCCCCCGGCCCGCGTACGCCCTGCCCCGCGCCAGCCGGGCCGCATCGAGGGCCCCCTCCTCCAGGGCGGCGACCCAGGCATTGCCCCACCATGTCCCGGCGAACCGGTCGCGCTGCGCCACCGGCCCTGCGGGGAGCGCCGCGAAGGTCCGCCGCAGTTCGCCGTCGCGCCCTGGAGCCGCCATGGAACGCGGATAGCGTGAGGTTGCCGGGGGCGGCTCGGACTCCGCGGAGCCGGGACCCTGGTCCGGGAGGTCCTGCCAGGAGCGGCTCGGCGTGTCGGGCACGGGCCGTGCGGACGGCTGCCGCGCCCGCGCGCGCCCGGGCTCCCGCCGGTCGTCGCGCTCCCCTTCGCCGGAGACCCCCCTGTCCCGGGAGGCCGACGGCGCCGGTGCCTCGAAGGCCCCGGCGAGCAGTTCCCGTAGGTCCCGGAGCCGGGGGGCGCCCGGTGTACCGGTGCGGAGGGTGCGGCGCTCCCGGTCACGGCTCCTCCCATGAGCGGCGGACGAATGCGAGGTCCCTGCACCGGGCCGGAGCTCAACGCCCTTCTCCCGGACATCCGTTCGCTCACCCCCCGCTTCTTCCCGCACCGCCCTCAGCGCCTCGCGCGCGGCATCACCGGGACGCGCCGCCGGTCCACTCGCACGGACGGGACGGGTGAGCGGACCAGCCTCGCCCAGAGCAGCCGCGTCCTGCGCGCCGGACTCCGAGGTGCCTGCGCCGGAGTGAGGCTCAAAATCCCTCTCCCCGGCGCCCGTGCGCTCGCCTTCCACGTCTGCTCTCGACACCCGCAACGCCTCGCGAGCGGCCTCACCGGGTCGCACCGCAGGTCCACTCGCGCGCGCCGGAACAGTAGGCGCACCCGCCTCGCTCTCGGCGGCCGCGTCCTCCGCGCCGGACTCCGAGGTGCCTGCGCCGGAGTGAGGCTCAAAATCCCTCTCCCCGGCGCCCGTTCGCTCACCTTCCACCTCTGCTCTCGACACCCGCAACGCCTCGCGAGCGGCCTCACCGGGTCGCACCGCAGGTCCACTCGCGCGCGCCGGAACAGTAGGCGCACCCGCCTCGCTCTCGGCGGCCGCGTCCTCCGCCCCGGACGCCGATGTCCCAGCACCAGACCGAGGCTCAAAATCCCTCTCCCCGGCGTCCGTTCGCTCACCTTCCACCTCTGCTCGCGACGCCCGCAACGCCTCGCGCGCGGCATCACCGGGACGCGCCGCCGGTCCACTCGCACGGACGGGCCCGGTGAGCGCACCCGCCTCACTCACTGCGGCCCCATCCTCCGCGCCGGATTCCGGGGCCCGGATGGCGGCCGCCCCGGCCGCCTCGCCGCTCCGGCGTTCCGCGTTCGCCCGCCGCAACGCCGCGCGCGCCGCGTCCCCCGGTCGCCCATCCCGCTCGCGACCGGCGACATCCGCACCGCCTGCAAGAGGCTCACCGACCCGCTCCCGCCCATCCCGCTCACAACCGGCGATCTCGACGTCGCCTGTGGGGAGCTCACCGGCCCGTTCCCGCGCGTCCCGTAGCGCGCGGCGTGCCACGTCCGCTGGACGTGCCGTCTCTCCCGGAGGTCCCGCGGCGCCGGTGTGGGACTCCTCGCCGGGTCCGGGCCGGGCGGTCACTCGGTCCTCCTCAGCGACACCAGGTCGGCCAGCTCACGGTCGGTCAGTTCCGTCAGGGAGGACTCGCCGGAGCCCAGGATCGCGTCGGCAAGCGCCCGCTTGGACTCCAGCATCTCGGCGATGCGGTCCTCCACCGTGCCCTCGGTGATCAGGCGGTGCACCTGGACCGGCTGAGTCTGGCCGATGCGGTACGCCCGGTCCGTGGCCTGCTCCTCCACCGCCGGGTTCCACCAGCGGTCGAAGTGGATGACATGGCCCGCCCGGGTGAGGTTCAGGCCCGTGCCCGCCGCTTTGAGGGACAGGACGAGAACCGGGGTCGCTCCGCTCTGGAAGCGGTCCACCATCCGCTCACGCTCGGGCACCGGTGTGCCGCCGTGCAGCAGGTCGGCGGGTACCGCGCGCGAGGCCAGATGTGTGCTGATCAGCCGGGCCATGCCGACGTACTGCGTGAAGACCAGCGCCGAGCCGTCCTCCGTCAGCAGTGTGTCCAACAGCTCGTCCAGCAGCGCGAGTTTGCCGGACCGGGCGATAAGGCCGGTGGCCGTGCCCGTGTCCTCCTTCAGATACAGCGCCGGGTGGTCGCAGATCTGCTTGAGCGCGCCGAGAAGCTTCAGCACCAGCCCACGGCGGGCGATGCCCTGCGCCGTCTCGATCGCCAGCATGGACTCGCGTACCACCGCCTCGTACAGCGCGGCCTGTTCGCGGGTGAGCGGCACCGGGTGGTCCGTCTCCGTCTTCGGCGGAAGCTCGGGGACGATGCCCGGGTCGGACTTCTTGCGGCGCAGCAGGAAGGGGCGGACCAGGCGGGCCAGCCGCTCCACCGCCTGCGCGTCCTCGCCGTTCTCCACGGCGCGTGCGTGCCGGGCGCGGAAGGATTTCAGCGGGCCGAGCAGTCCCGGGGTCGTCCAGTCGAGCAGTGCCCACAGCTCGGAGAGGTTGTTCTCCACAGGGGTGCCGGTGAGGGCCACGCGGGCGGGCGACGGGATCGTGCGCAGGGCCTTGGCGGTCGCCGAGTACGGGTTCTTCACGTGCTGCGCCTCGTCGGCGACGACCAGGCCCCAGCTCTGTTCGGCGAGCCGGGGCGCCGCCGTCCGCATCGTCCCGTACGTGGTGAGCACGAAGCCGCCGTCCAGGTCGTCCAGGATCCGCTCGGCGCCGTGGAAGCGGCGGACCGGGACTCCGGGGGCGAACCGGGTGATCTCCCGCTGCCAGTTGCCGAGCAGGGAGGCCGGGCAGACCACCAGGGTCGGCTCGCGGCGCGCCCGGCGCAGATGCAGGGCGATGACCGTGACCGTCTTGCCGAGGCCCATGTCGTCGGCGAGGCAGCCGCCGAGGCCGAGGGAGGTCATCAGGTCCAGCCAGGCCAGGCCGCGCAGTTGGTAGTCCCGCAGGCGTGCGCTGAGGCCGGCGGGCGGCTCCGCGGGGCCAGTGCCCGCCGTCAACCGGTCCCGGAGTGCGGCCAGCGCGCCGACCGGCACCGCCTGCACCGTCTCGCCGTCCACCTCCGCGGTGCCGGTGAGCGCGACGGAGAGCGCGTCCACCGGATCGAGCAGGCCCAGTTCGCGCTTGCGGGCCTTGCGGACGAGCGCGGGGTCGACCAGAACCCACCGGTCGCGCAGCCGGACGACCGGGCGGTGGGCCTCCGCGAGAGCGTCCATCTCGGCCTCGGTGAGCGGTTCGCCGCCGAGCGCCAACTGCCACCGGAACTGGAGCAGGTCCTCGGTCTCGAAGAAGCCCGTGCCGTCGGTCGCCGAGCCGGGAGCGGGCCGTACGACCGCGGCCGCGGTCAGGTCCTGCGCCAGGTCGCGGGGCCAGTGCACCGCGACCCCGGCCGCGCCCAGCCGGCCGGCCGCGGCGCCCAGCAGATCACCGAGCTCTTCCTCGGAGAGCGCCAGGACGTCCGGCACGTCCTGCTCGCACAGCCGGTCCAGCGGCGGCCATACCCGGGCCGCGCGCCGTACGGCCAGGGCGGCGTCCACCCGGGTACGTGGGCCGAAGACCGCGTCCGCCTCACCGGCCCAGAGCGCCGCCGCGTCGACGACGAGGGTCGGGTCGGCGAGGCTGTGCACCTGCACGACGGCAGCCCCGGCGCGGTGGGCGCCCTCGCCGTCGTCGAACAGGTCGTACGCCGACAGGTCCAGGCGCAGCGAGATCCGTACGCCCGCGTCCATCCCCGCCGCGACCTCGGCCGCCCAGTCGTGCGCGTGCGGCAGACGCTGCGGCTCGCGCCCGGCGAACGGGCCGCCAGCGGTATGGGCGGCGGCCGGGGTGCGCGGCAGGGCGTCGGCCACCGCGTCGAGGAAGGCGCGCACCAGAGCCTCGGGCTCGGGCAGCAGCAGGGGTCCTCGGCCCGGGAGCGGGACGGCATGGCCCTCGTACGGAAGCGCGGCGGCGATCGCCCTGAGGTGGGTGATGTCGTCCGGTTCCAGCGGCCCGGCCCGCCAGGCGTCGTATCCGTCCGGGGTGAGCCCGGGCAGCAGGCGCCCCCGCGCGACCAGCCGCAGCGCGTGCAGCGTGGCCGCGCCCCAGCAGGCGGTGGCCGGGTGGGCGGCGGGATCGCGGCGGGCACGGGCGAGCAGGGGCAGCGCGTCGGCGATCGGCAGCAGCAGCGCGGGCACGCCACCTCGGCGCACTCCGGACCCGTGAGGGCGGACGACCGTCAGTTCCTCCATGGCGCCCGACGGCGGCGGTCCGCCCTCCGGGTCCCAGAACGCGACCCGGCTCTCGCGGGGCAGTGGCGCGGGCAGGAAGACGGCGGCCAGTCTCACGGGCACGGCGGCCTCGGCCACCTGCTCTCCCATACGTCCGGTCACCTCCCGCCGTCGCGTCGCGTCAGACGTCTTCGACTGTACGGGCGGGGTCCGACAATCGGCTCCGACTCCGGCCGGAGCACGGACGGGCGGGCCTGAGCCGGGGTCCCCTGGAGCGGTGCGTCAGGGGATGGTGCGGGACACCACGTACACCGTGGGCTGCAGGGGGTGGGACTTGTTCACCACGATGTCCAGGGTGGGCGCCGGGTTCTTCTGCTTGTGGACGAGGCCGTACCAGGAACCGGGCCGGGTGAAGTCCCAGCTGACGATGTTCTGGTCGCGCCCGCTGATGGCGATGTCGTCCTGCTTCAGCGCGGCCTGGGTGGTCTTCAGGTGGCCCAGGAACCGGGTCAGGCCGGCGTCGTCGGTGTCGAACTGGACGTAGAGCCTGCTGGTCTTCCAGTTGTTCGTCTCGTAGTACGCGACGTTCGTGGCGCCCATCGGAATCGTCACCTGGTAGATACGGCGCTGGACGCGCGAGGGCCAGCCGACGGTGAGGCCGGTGGCCGAGTACTTGGCCTCCTTGTCCTTGCCGCTGTTGCGGCTCTGGTTCGCGGAGATCACCAGGTAGCCGGCCGGGACGCCGATGAGCAACACGATGGTCAGCAGGGTCAGCGCCCGGCGGCGGATCATGTGCCACCGGCTCTCCGGAGGCCTCGAGGGCTCGTCCGGCGGCGACGACTGACGCGGTATCGAGGCGGCGGCCGTCACAGCGTCCCCTTGGCGGTGCGGCGGGCCTGCGCGTACCGCTCGTAGCGTTCGTACCGCTCCACGCGGCGCCGGTTGGCGCGCCGGAAGCGGCGGGCGACGAGCCGGGCGAGGTCCGCGGCGCCGACCATGCCGGCCTCGGGGCCGAGCTGGGCGCGCGCGATACGCGCCTCGGGGCGGTAGCCGCGCCCGGTCAGATGGCGCCGGAAGGCGTCCCGGGCGGGACCGATCAGCAGGTCGTCGGCCGCGCTGACGCCGCCCCCGATCACGAAGCAGGAGGGGTCGAGGGCCGCCGCCAGGTTCGCGATGCCGACGCCCAGCCACTGGCCGATGTCCTCGAGCAGCTCGACGCACATCGCGTCGCCCTCGCGGGCCAGCTCGGTGATCATCGGGCCGGTGATGTCGGCGATGTTGCCCTTGACGTGCTCGATGATCCCGTACGCCACCGGCGAATCCGCGGCGGCGAGCTCCTTGGCCTCCCGGACCAGGGCGTTGCCGGAGCTGTACTGCTCCCAGCAGCCGCGGTTGCCGCACGGGCAGCGATGGCCGCCGGGCACCACCTGCATATGGCCGAACTCGCCGGCGACGCCGAATTTCCCGCGCTTGACCTGGCCACCCTCCAGGATGGCGCCGCCGATCCCGGTACCCAAGGTGATCATGACCAGATGGTCCTCGCCGCGGCCCGCGCCGAAGCGCCACTCGGCCCAGGCGGCGGAGTTGGCGTCGTTGTCGACCAGGACGGGCACGGCGAGCCGCCCCGCCAGCCGGTCGCGCAGGGGCTCGTTGCGCCAGGACAGGTGCGGGGCGAACAGGATTCGGTTGCGCTCCGCGTCCACCCAGCCGGCCGCCCCGATGCCGACGGCGTGCACGTCGTGGCGGTCGGAGAGGTCCAGGACGAGCTCGACGATGGTGTCCTCGACGACCTTGGGGCTCTTGGACTTGTCGGGCGTCTCGGCGCGGAGCTTCTCCAGGATGTTGCCGTCGGCGTCGACGACGCCCGCCATCACCTTCGTACCGCCGATGTCGATGCCGACCGTGGGAACGCGTGGCGCCGTCAGATGGGAGCGGCGCTCGCGCGTGCCGACGGTCCGCAGGACGGTGGCCCGGGCGGACCCACGGTGGGTGAAGTCGCGGTAGGTGCTCATCGGCCCCGATTCTGCCTCACGCCGCCGCCCGCTGCTCCGCAGGGGGAGCAGCGGGCGGTGCGGCACGGCCTCCGGGTAGGGGTGCATCGTGGCTCGTCGCGCGCATGCGGCGGAGCCCGGTGCCCCTTCAGCCCGCCTCTTGAGAGGCGCGGTTCTCCAGCTCGTGGCGGAGATCGTCGAGCTCCTCTCCGCCCGCCATCTGGCGCGTCAGCTCCTCCAGGGTGATCTCCTGGCGGGTGTGGCTGCCCACCATCTCGCCGCGCTTGAGCAGCACGAAACGGTCGCCCACCAGGTAGGCGTGATGTGGGTTGTGGGTGATGAAAACAACACCCAGGCCCTCGCCCCCTGCGGCCGCCACATATTTGAGGACCATGCCGGACTGCTTGACGCCCAGTGCCGCCGTCGGCTCGTCCAGGACCAGCACCTTGGCACCGAAGTACACGGCCCGCGCGATCGCCACGCACTGACGTTCGCCACCGGACAGGGTGCCGATGGGCTGGTCGACGTCGCGCAGGTCGATGCCCATGCGCAGCAGCTGCTCGCGTGTCGTACGCCGCATGAAGTCGACGTCGAGGCGCTTGAAGGGGCCGATGCCCCTGCGCGGCTCGGAGCCGAGGAAGAAGTTGCGCCACACGGGCATCAGGGGGACCACCGCGAGGTCCTGGTAAACCGTGGCGATCCCCCGGTCCAGCGCCTCGCGCGGGGAGGACAGACGGGTCTCCTCGCCCTCGATACGGAAGCTCCCCGAGTCGTGCCGGTGCAGCCCGGCGACGATCTTGATGAGGGTGGACTTGCCCGCGCCGTTGTCGCCGAGGACGCAGGTGATCTCGCCCGCGTGGACCTCCAGCCCGACGCCGTCGAGCGCACGGACGTTGCCGTACTGCTTGCCGACGCCTTCGAGGTGGACGAGCGCGGTGCGCTCCGTGACGTCCGTCGTCATGTCGTGGCCTCCGCACGCTTGCGGACCCAGGCGTTGAGCAGGGTCGCGAGGAGCAGCATCGCTCCCAGGAAGAACTTGAACCAGTCGGGGTTCCACTGAGCGAAGACGATGCCCTTGCCGGTCATGCCGAAGATGAACGCGCCGACCGCGGAACCGACCGCGGAACCGTAGCCGCCGGTGATCAGGCAGCCGCCGATCACCGCCGCGATGATGTAGATCAGCTCGTTGCCGACGCCCTCGCCGGACTGCACCACGTCGTACGAGAACAGCAGGTGCTGCCCGGAGACCCAGGCGCCGAGCGCGACGCCCATGTACAGGCCGGTCTTGGTCCTGCCGACCGGGACACCGACCGCGCGGGCCGCGTCCTTGTTGCCGCCGACCGCGAAGATCCAGTTGCCTGCCCGGGTGCGCAGCAGGATCCAGGAGGCGAGGCCGACCAGGGCGAACCACCACAGGATGGTGATCTTGAAGGGGACTCCGCCGATCGTGAGCGTGGAGGCGAAGACCGCCCTGGCCGAGGAGCAGCCGTCCATGTCGGAGATCGACTTGGTGGAGACCGTGCCGCTGATCAGCTTGGTCAGGCCGAGGTTCACCCCCGTCAGCATCAGGAACGTACCGAGCGTGACGATGAAGCTCGGCAGTCTCGTGCGGGTCAGCACGACTCCGTTGAAGGCCCCGATCGCCAGCGTGACCAGCAGGGACACGCCCACGCCCACCCAGACGTTGGCCGTCATCTGGTAGCTGAACATCGAGGAGACCAGCGCCGACGTCGTCACCAGGACACCGGCGGACAGGTCGAACTCGCCGCCGATCATCAGCAGGGCGACCGGCACGGCCATGATGCCGATCGTCGAGGCCGCGTACAGGACGGTGCTGAGGCTGGACGCCCGCAGGAAACTGTCGGCGGCGAGTGAGAAGAAGAGGAAGACGGCGAGCGCGCCGACCACCGAGCCCAGCTCGGGCCTGCCGAGGACTCGCTTCAGCGGCGAGGTCCTCAGGAGCCGCTCGTCCGCCGTCCGCTCCTGCTGCGTCTTGGGCGCGGAGCCCGGTGCCGTGACGGTCATCGTGTCCCCCGCTTCGTGTACTGCTCGAGGGCCGCGGCCTGGTCCTTGGTGACGATCTGCGGTCCGGTGAGGACCGGGTTGCCGCCGCCGAGGACATCGGCGTTGTACTTGTGGAGCCAGAGCTGGTCGACCGCCTCGTAACCCTGCAGGTACGGCTGCTGATCGACGGCGAAGCCGAGGGTCCCGTCCTTCAGCCCGGCCGCGACCTTGGCGTTCAGGTCGAAGGTGTCGATCTCCGCCCCGCTGCCGGCGTCGGCCTTGGCCTTCACGGCGGTGTCGGCATAGGGGGCGCCGAGGGTGACGACCGCGTCGACGGACTTGTCCGACTGGAGCCGGGCCTCCACGGCGGACTGCACGTCCGGCATGTTGGTGCCGTTGACGTACAGGTTCTCAACGGTGCCGTGGAAGGTCTTCTTGACGCCCGCGCAGCGCTGTTCGTGACCCACGTTGCCCTGCTCGTGCAGCACGCACAGGACCTTCTTCCTGCCGCGCTTGTCGAGCTCCTGGCCCACCGCCTCGCCGGCGATCGTCTCGTCCTGGCCTATGTGGGTGAGCGCACCGAACGCCTTGGACTGAGCGGAGCCCGAGTTGACCGTGACCACCGGGATGCCGGCCTTCTCGGCCCGCGCCACGGCGGCCTTCATCGCCTCGGGCTTGGCCAGCGTGACGATGATGCCGTCGACCTTCTGGTCGACCGCGGCATCCACGAGCTGCGCCTGCTGCTGCGCGTTGGCGTCGTGCGAGTACAGGAAGTCGATGTTGTCCTTTACAGCGGCCTGCTTCGCGCCGCTCTGCACGATGTCCCAGAAGGTGTCACCATCACCCGAATGGGTGATCATCGCAAAGGTCCACCGGGGCGTGTCCACCGCTGCGCGGCCCTGGGCGGAAGCGGCATTGCGGGCGTCCTCGGCACGCTTGCCGCCGTGGCTGCTGCACCCCGCGAGGGATAGGCCGAGCGCTCCTGCGAGCGCGATGGTTGCCCAGGTCCTGGTCCGTGCCACGAGGCCGTGCCCTTCTTGCGTAGTTGCTTTGAACTACCAAGTATCGCCGACGGCGGATCGACGCCGCAGGTCAGGGGCCTGGTGGACGGTGGGAGGACGGTCTCAGGGGCGGGCTCGGGGGCGGATTCGGCCCGAATTCAGGGGCGGACGAGCAGCTGGAACTCGAAGGAGTAGCGCGAGGCGCGGTACGTATGGGTGCCGAACTCGACGGCACGGCCGGTGTCGTCGAACGTGGTGCGCTGCATGGTGAGCAGCGGGGCGCCCTCAGGCTCGCCGAGCCGTTCGCCCTCGACCGCGGTGGCGGCGCGGGCCCCGACGGACTGCCGGGCGCTGTGCAGCGTGATGCCAGTGGCCCGCATCAGCCGGTACAGGCCGGTCGACTCAAGCTGCTCGGTGTCGAGGTCGAGCAGGCCGGCCGGCAGGTAGTTGCACAGGTACGCCATCGGCTCGCCGTGCGCGAGACGCAGCCGCTCGAGCCGGTGCACCTCGCTGCCCTCGGGCACGCCGAGCGCGGCGGCGACCTCGGCGGAGGCCGCCATGAAAGTGTTGACGACCACACGGGTCGCGGGCCGCTGCCCGGCCGCCTCCAGGTCGTCGTACAGGCTGCTGAGCTCCAGCGGACGCTTGACCTGGCTGTGCACGACCTGTGTGCCGACACCCCGGCGGCGCACGAGCAGGCCCTTGTCGACCAGGGACTGGATGGCCTGGCGGACGGTGGGCCGGGACAGCCCGAGCCGTGCGGCCAGCTCGATCTCGTTGCCCAGCAGACTGCCCGGCGTCAGCGACCCGTGCTCGATCGCGGCCTCCAGCTGCTGGGACAACTGGAAGTACAGCGGTACTGGGCTGTTCCGGTCGACGCTGAGCTGGAGCGAGACGGTCGGATCCACAAGTGGTTTCGGCACGGCCCGAGCGTAGCTCCGGCATTCCTTGACGGGAAGTTGTGTAGTCCGATTGTCCAGACAAACGGAATCGACACCTGCGTCGCGCTCAGTGCCCGGGCTCGTCCAGCAGTCCCGCGTCGTAGGTCAGCAGGGCGATCTGCACACGGTTGTTGAGGCCGAGCTTGGCGAGGAGCCGGGAGACTTGCGTCTTGACCGTGGCGACGCTCATGTACAGCTCGGCGGCGATCTCCGCGTTCGAGGCGCCCCGGCCGACCGCGACGGCGACCTCCCGTTCGCGTTCGCCCAGTGCCGCGATCCGCTCGCGTGCGGCATGGCGCCGGGTGCCGGGCCCGGCCCCTGCGGCGTGCGCCATCAGCTGCCGGGTGACCGCGGGCGACAGCACCGGGTCGCCGGCCGCGACCCGGCGTACCGCGTCGAGTATCTCGGCGGGCGGGGTGTCCTTGAGGACGAACCCGGCGGCGCCCGCACGCAGCGCCCGCAGCACCTGCTCGTCGGCGTGGAAGGTGGTGAGGACCACGACCTGGGGTCCGTCCGCGCGGCGGCGCAGCAGCTCGGTGGCGGCCAGTCCGTCGACGGTCGGCATCCGGATGTCCATGAGGACGACGTCGGGCCTGGTGCGCTCGACGAGCCGCTCGACCTCGCTGCCGTCGGCGGCCTCGCCGACGATCTCGATGTCGTCGGCACCGCCCATCATGAAGGACAGGCCGGCTCGTACGAGGGGGTCGTCGTCGACGAGGAGCAGTCGGATCGCGGTCATGGCCCTACGGTATTGACCGCACGGCCCCGTCGATGAGGGGATTGCCGCGCCGGGCGCGGCGGCGGGGCGGGCAGCCGGTGGTGCCGCGCACCTCCGATGCCCGGCCCGAGGTGCCGTGCGGGGCGGGAATTCGGTTGACGCCGACGAAGGGCCGCCGGTTTTCTGCTGCGATGCCGAGCCTTCGCTTCGAACAGCCGCACGACGACGCCACGCTTGAGGACTGGCGTCACGTCCACAACGAGATCATCCCGGCGGACCCGCTCTCCCCGGACGACGTCCGCGAGCGGGTGACGCGCCATCACCTGGAGGTCGCGTACCTGGGCGACGTCCTCGTGGGCTGCTCGACGGTGCGCCCGCCGAAGGACGGCACGGCCATGGTCATCGCCCGGATCCTGCCCGCCCACCGCGGGCAGGGCTTCGGCGGGCAGCTCTACGAGCGGGGCGTCGAGCGGGCGCGGGGGCTGGGCGCCGAGGTGATCGAGACGATCGTGCTCGGCATCAACGCGGACGGTCTGCGGTTCGCGCGTCGGCACGGCTTCGTCGAGGTCGACCGCCATGTGGCGGCCGTCGACGAGGTGTGGCACACGCTGCGGCTCGGCTGAACCGGCCGCACACCACGCGGCCCGCGCTCACCCGGGCCAGGGCAGCCACGCCCACACCCGGAAGCCGCCGTCGTCCCCGATGCCGTGGTCGAGGGTGCCGCCGGCCAGGGTCGCGCGTTCGGTGAGGCCGATCAGGCCCTGCCCGGATCCGGGCACGTGCGGGACCTCTCCGGGCGGCGCCGGATTGAGCACCGTCACGGTCAGGCCGTCAACGGGCCCGCCCACGACCGTGACCGTGACCTCGGCCCCGGGGGCGTGCTTGCGCGCGTTCGTCAGGCCCTCCTGCACGATGCGGTAGGCGGTGCGGCCTACGGAGGCCGGCACGGCGGCGGGATCGGCGAGGCGGTCGACAAGGACGACCTTCATGCCGGCCAGACGGCACTCGGCGACCAGGGCGTCGAGCGCGGCCAGCGTCGGCTGGGGGCGGCCGGCGTCGTCGGAGTCGCCCGCCCTCAGCACCCCGATGATCTCCCGCAGGTCCTGCAGTGCATCGTGAGCGCTCTCCCGGATCACCCCCGCCGCCCGTGCGATCTCCTCGCGGGGCGCGTCCGGCCGGAACTCCAGGGCGCCCGCGTGCACGCTCAGCAGCGTCAGACGGTGCGCGAGGACGTCGTGCATCTCCCGCGCGATCTCCTCCCGGGCCAGTCGCTGGGCCTGCTCGGCCCGCAGCGCCGCCTCCGTCTCGGCCCGCCGTGCCCGGTCCCGCAGGCTCAGCATGAGCTGCCGCTTGGACCGTACGAACATGCCCCAGCCGACGACCGCCGCCGTGAACAGGGCGGTGACGGCGACACTGGCCAGATACGGCATGCCCGGGTCCGGGCGCAGCCAGTAGAAGACCGGGATGAGCGCGAACTGCGCGCCGCCGAGCCAGACGGCGTACTTGAACGGCCGGTGCACCGCGACGGTGAAGAGGGCGATCATGCACGCGCCGCCCGAGGTATCGGAGACCAGGCCCACCGGGAGCATCGTCACGGCGAGACCGAGCGGCCAGCGGCGCCGCAGCCAGACGGCGAGGCAGGCGAGCCCGCCGAGTCCCCTGTCGGCCGCCGCGAGGCCCTGCGAGATGTGGTGGTCGTGTCCCACCGTGGCTCCGGCGGCACAAGCGATGAGCACCGCCAGAACGAAGCACCCGAAGTCGACGACCCAGTCCCGCACGGTACGCCGGGGCCGCTCGCGCCCGGTGCCGGGATCCAGCTCCGCTATCACGGCGGAGGGCAGGAACCATCGGTGCCGGGGCAGCCCGTATCCCGCCTGCCCCGTCGCCGGTCGCGAGACCGGAGCGGGAGCGGGCACCGACTGGGGCGCGGGCCGGGCGGCGGGGACGAGAGGAGCCCCCGGCCGCCGCAGCCGGCCGGTCCGCAACAGGCCAAGGGCGCTTCGGACGCCTTCCATGGCCGTCTCTGGGCGGGGCGGCGACGTCCCCGCGGGACGTGCCGACTCGTCTCCGCTCACGGTCGGCCAATCTATGCGGGAACGGCCCTGGGCACCTCCCCCGCCGACCCGATCCGAGACCAAAGTCGCGGGGCCGCAGACTTTGGGAGCGGGCCTCGGGGCGGAGCGGGACTTCCGTAGGACGCGGCCGGCCCCGCGGCCGGTTTTCCGGGGGAGCCGCGGGGCGGGTTCTGTGCCGCGGTGGAGCGGACTGCGAGCGGAGGTCCGTCCGGACGCCGGTCGGAGCCTGGAGGGTCATGCTGTCCGCTCAGCAGTGGTGGCGCTGTTCGCTCAGCAGTCGAAGTCGATCAGATCGAACGTCGCGTAGTGATCCGAGGTGTAGTAGTCCTCTTCGTACTGCCTGCCGGTGACGATCCGGCGGGCCCCACGGGTGGAGGAGCCGGGCGTCTTGACCGTGTACTCGTGGTAGTAGCCGGTCGACTGCCGGGCCAGCACGCCTTCGCGGTTCTGGAAGACGATCCCGTCCTGGGGGTACGGGAAAGGACCGCCCGAGTCGATCAGACGGAGCGTGGTGTACGCCTGGGAGGGCAGGTCGCCGTAGCAGATGCTGCCGACGGACGTGGCAGCGGCCTCCGCGGTGGTGGTGACGGTGGCGCCCATGAGCAGGGCCGACGCGAGCGCGGCCGCGGCGCCGATTCGTGTTGCGCGTGGGGGGAATCTCATGCCGTCATGATGACGCGCGTAGACGATGACATGTCAATGACAAGTGGACAGAGTTTCCTGTCAAGTCCCTTGAATTTTCGCGTAGTTAACCTGCCGCCGCAGCGCGGACCATCTCGGGCAGGGCGTGTCGCACAGGCGCGCGGGAGCCGTGTCGCGGGCGGCCCTCCAGGTCGTACGGGTGGAAGCCGGCGCACGCGCCGATCCTACGGGTGTCGGCGGAAGGCCCCGTCGGCACCCGGAACTCCTCGGCTCAGCCCACGTTCGTCGAGAACAGTCCGCCCGTCGGCCCCTGCTTGTCGCCGCCCTGTGCCTTCTTGAGGGCGTTGGCGAGACTCTCGATGGTGAGGGACTGCAGGATGACGCGGCCGTTGCCCTCCAGGGTGGCCAGGGACAGGCCCTCGCCACCGAAGACCATGTTCATGATCCCCTGGCGGTTCAGGCCGCCGACGCGCTGGACGCCGTACTGGATGCCTTCCTCGAAGGCGACGACGCATCCCGTGTCGACCTCGATGCGGCCGCCGAAGTCGGCGGGGTTGAGGTCGATGAAGTTGCCCGCACCGGCGATGATCACCGTCCCGTGACCGGTGAACTTCTCCAGGATGAAGCCCTCGCCGCCGCTCATCCCGGTACGGCCGCCCTGGAAGGCGATGCCGAAGTCCACCGTCGACTCGGCGGCCACGAATGCGTCCTTCTCCGCGAACCACGCGCGCCCGCCGTCGAGTTCCAGCGCGCGCATCTCGCCGGGCAGGACACCCGCGAAACCGACGGTGCCCTCGCCGCCCTGTGAGGTGAAGTACTGGAACGCCAGCGACTCACCCGCGAGCGCCCGCTGGCCGACCTGCATGGCGGTGCCCATGGCCTGGCGCAGGAAGCCGCCCATGCCACTGCCCCCGCCCTGGGGCTGGCCGCCGTTGTTCGACGGGCCGGACAGACGGGTCTCCATGGTGACGTTCGTGGTCTTGAAGAGGAACTTGCCCGCCTCGCAGTACACGGTCTGTCCCGGATGCAGGTTGACGACCGCCATCTGCATGGCGTTGCCGACGATTTCTTGCTGAAGAGTCACGGGGGGAGAACGCGGCGGACGGGTGAAAGAGTTCCGGGCACGCCAAGTCGATGTCCGTCCACCGCCTGTGTTCCGCGCGCCGGGACGCTGGAACGGGCTCATGACTCCATAAGGAACCCTGCCGGCAGGACGGCCCTGATCACCGGCGGTGACCGCGGCATGGGCGCGGCGACGGCACGGCGGCCGGCCCGCGAGGGGGCGGACGGGGCCGTCACCTGTGCGAGCGGCGAGGAGGCGGCCGAGGTCGTCCGGGCCGTCGAGGCGCTGGGCCGCCGCCGGGCAGGTGGCCGTGCGCGCGGACGCAGGCGCCGCGGGCGAGGCCGCGGGCGCGGTGGGCCGTGCCGGGGAGGCACTGGGAGGGCTGGACGTCCTGGTCGACAACGCCGGCGTCGGAGTGCTCGGCCCGGGACCCGGCACGCGCTGGGTCATACCGGTGCCGACGCTGATCATCCGCCCGCCGCGTTCCCCGCGCGAGGCGGCGGCCTGACGAAGGCCCTCGCACGGGAGCTCGGCGGGCGCGGGATCAGCGCCGGCATCGTCCATCCCGGTCCGATCGACGCTGGCATGAATCCCGCGGACGGCCCCCACGCCTCCGCCCAAGGGGCGATGACGGCGCTGGGCCGCTTCAGCACGGCGCACGAGGTGGCGTCGACGGTGGCGTACCTGGCGCGGAGCGGACGCCGCCTAGGTCACCGGCGCCGAGTTCACCGTGGACGGCGGGCACGCCGCCTGAACACCCATGGGGCGCACCCGTGGCCGGTGCGCCCCATGGGTGCCGGGGCCTCAGCCGCCCAGTTCCTGGAAGCGTGCCCCCAGGCGGGCCGCACCCTCCCGGGTCAGGGAGCCGTACAGGCGCAGCCGGGAGATGCCGCCGTCCGGGAAGATGTCCACGCGCGCGTGCGTGCCGACCGCCGGTGCCGGCGGGACGAACCGGTGGTTGGTGTCCGGCTGGAGGCGGGTGCGCGCGAGGATCTCCCGCCACTCGCCGTCCTCGCCGTCCTTGACCGAGACGGAGGCCCAGCCAGCCGAGTTGCCCTTGAGGTACGCCGTGTCGATCTCGATCGCCCGGATCTGCGCCTCGGCCACGAGCCGGTAGCGGATCCAGTCGTTGCCGTGGTCCCGGCGGCGCCGTGTCTCCCAGCCGTCGTCCATCTTGCGGGAGCGGCCCGGCTGGATGGTGTTGGTGGCGGGCGAGTAGAAGAGGTTCGAGGCGTCCTCGACCCGGCCCCCGTTCTCCAGGGCGACGACGTCGAAGGTGCCGAGAGCCTCGAGCCACGCCGGGTCCGGCACCGCTTCGCCGTGGACGCGCAGACGCGCGATGCCGCCGTCGGGGTGCTGGTTGACCCGCAGATGCGTGAAGCGCTGTTCGACGGCGACCGCGAACCCGTTGGCCGCGTGACCGCCGACCGGGGTGCGCGGGACCAGCGTCGTCCACTTCACGTCGTCGCCCAGCAATTCCCGCGGGGACGGGGAGCCCGCTACCGCCGTGCCCTCGACGGACACCGCCTGCGGGTAGTTGCCGCGGAAATGGGCGGTGTCGACGACGATGCCGCGTACGACGCCGGGCGTGCCGAGGCGGATCAGCGCCCAGTCGTGGTCGTCCGCCGCGGGCCAGGGGTGCTCCGCCGAGCCGCCGCGGCGGCGCCGTGTCTCCCAGCCGTCCATGACCTTGCCCTTGTGCCCGAAGTGCTCGGGGTCGAACTCGGCGCGCCCGGGCACCAGCAGGTTCTCGCGCTGGGCGAAGAACTCATCGTTGGCGGCGATGACCCCGGCGCCGAGCCGCCGGTCGGCGAGGTCGGCGTGGCGGGTGAAGGGGAAGTCGGCGGTGCGGTAGTCCGCGTACGGGTCACCGCCTCCGTAGGGGCCGGCGTCGCCGGTGAACGTGGGAATCGCCGTCACAGTGATCAGGTCTTCCTTTCGGGAGTCGGCCGCAGCGAGTGCGGAGGTCAGTCGGTTCTGGAGAGCAGTCGTCCCTTCGGCTCGGTGAACGCGCCGTCCGCCACGATGCGCTCGCCGCGCAGCCAGGTGGACTTGACGACGCCGTGCAGAGTCCGGCCCGCGTACGCCGTGACCCTGTTGCGGTGCTGGAGGGCCGCCGGGTCCACGGTGAAGGTCTCCTCGGGGGCGAACACCGCGAAGTCGGCGTCGCGGCCGGCCTCGATGGCGCCCTTGCGTGCGTCGAGTCCCGCCAGTCGTGCCGTGCGCGTCGACATCCAGCCCACCACGTCCTCAAGTCCGTGGCCGCGCCCGCGGGCCTCGGTCCAGACCGCGGACAGGCTCAGCTGGAGTCCGGATATGCCGCCCCACGCGGTCGCGAAGTCGCCGGTCTTGAGGTCGGCCGTCGAGGGCGAGTGGTCGGTGACCACGCAGTCGATCGTGCCGTCGGCCAGCGCCCGCCACAGCGTGTCCTGGTTGGCGGCCTCGCGGATGGGCGGGCAGCACTTGAACTCGCTCGCCCCGTCCGGGACTTCCTCGGCCGTCAGGGTCAGATAGTGCGGGCAGGTCTCCACGGTGATCCGTACGCCCTCGGCCCTGGCCTCGGCGATCAGCGGCAGCGCGTCGCCGGACGAGAGGTGGAGCACGTGCACACGGGCGTCGAGGCGCTTCGCCTGCGCGATGAGGTGGGCGATCGCGGTGTCCTCGGCGTCCTTGGGCCGGGAGGCGAGGAAGTCGGCGTACTTGGGGCCGCCCCGCTGCGGGGCGGCGGCGAGCCGCCTCGGGTCCTCGGCGTGCACGATGAGCAGTCCGCCGAAGCCGGCGATCTCGGCCAGGGAACGGGCCAGTTGCTCCTGGTCGAGCGGGGGGAATTCGTCCACGCCCGACGGGGAGAGGAACGCCTTGAACCCGAAGACACCGGCGTCATGCAGCGGCCGCAGGTCCTTGACGTTGTCCGGCAGGGCGCCACCCCAGAAGCCGACGTCGATGTGCGCCTTGCCGGCCGCGGCCTCCTTCTTCGTGCGCAGGTGGCCGACCGTCGTGGTCGGCGGAAGCGAGTTGAGCGGCATGTCGACGACCGTGGTGATGCCGCCGGCCGCCGCCGCGCGGGTGGCGCTCCAGAAGCCCTCCCACTCGCTGCGGCCCGGGTCGTTGACGTGGACGTGGGTGTCGACCAGGCCGGGCAGCAGGACGTCGTCGCCGAAGTCCTCCCGTCGGGTCCCGGCCGGCACGTCCGCGTCGTACGGCAGTACGGCCGAGATCGTGCCTCCGGCGACCACGACCGCCGCCGGGCGCGTCCCTTCGGGAGTGACAACGCGCCTCGAGCGCAGCACCAGTTCAGCGTCGGACACCCCGGCCCCTCTCTGCCGACGTCCTGCCCACGGGAAACGGGAGTTGCCTCCACGGAACGAATTCAACGTTCTGTTGAAGGAGTCTTCACTCCGGCTCCCGCACCGTCAAGGGTGCGCCCCCTCCCGGCGCCTCCGGCACGGCCGTTCTGGACGTTTCCACAAAGCGGAATTAGACTTTCGTAACGGCAGGCGTAGCTACGCACCACCGGGCGGTGGACCGGCCGCCGGGTAGGCTTCTGCCCTTCCTGTCCGCCCCGAAAGGAACGCGCCGTGCCGACGTCCAGCGCCAGCGACGCCCCCGCAAAGTCCGCCGCGGGCGGTGGCGTCCAGTCCCTCGAGCGTGCCTTCGACCTTTTGGAGCGAATGGCCGACGCGGGCGGCGAGGTCGGCCTGAGCGAGCTGTCCGTGAGCAGCGGACTGCCGCTGCCCACGATCCACCGTCTGATGCGCACGCTGGTGGCCTGCGGTTACGTCCGCCAGCAGCCCAACCGCCGCTATGCGCTCGGCCCCCGGCTGATCCGGCTCGGCGAGTCGGCGTCCCGGCTGCTCGGCACCTGGGCCCGCCCCCACCTCGCACACCTGGTGGAGGAGACCGGCGAGACCGCGAACATGGCCCTGCTCGACGGCGACGAGATCGTGTATGTGGCGCAGGTGCCGTCCAAGCACTCGATGCGGATGTTCACCGAGGTGGGCCGGCGGGTGCTGCCGCACTCCACGGGTGTGGGCAAGGCGCTGCTCGCCAACACGCCGGACGGCGAGGTGCGCGCGCTGCTCGCCCGCACGGGCATGCCCGCCGCGACGGAGAAGACGATCACCACTCCGGACGCCTTCCTCGCCGCACTGGCCGAGGTACGCCGGCTCGGGTACGCGGTCGACGACAACGAGCAGGAGATGGGGGTCCGCTGTCTCGCGGTGTCCGTCCCCGGCTCCCCGACGGCCGCGGCGATCTCCATCTCCGGGCCGGCGGGCCGGGTCACGGACGCGGCGACGGAGAAGATCGTGCCGGTGCTCCAGCAGGTGGCCGCCGAACTGTCGGAGGTACTGGCGAGCACGGGCCCCGCCGCCTGACCCACGGCCGTCACACGGGCCGCCCGTCCACCCGGGAGGTCAGCCGCCCGTCCGTCATCTCCCGCACCGCGTCCACTCCTTCGGGATGGGCGCGGTCGTGCGTCACCAGGACCGTGGCTGCGCCGAGCGGACGCCGGACCGCCCCGCCCAGGTGCGCCAGGCGGCCGACGGGAGCGCGGAGTCGGTGAAGGACACCGGACGGCACCCAGGCGGTACGGCGAAGGCGAGGTGGCCGGCGGGCAGCCCGAGGACGGCCGAGGTGTTCTCCCGGGCGAGCCCGGTCGTCAGCCCGGACAGCAGCCCCACGAGCAGAGTGATCAACACGACCACGGCTCCCATCAGGGCGAACCGCCCCTTGGCGAACCGGAGGTCTCTCCATGCGACGGACATGCCTCAACCCTCGGGCCGCACGGCCGCACGGGCGTCGCTCCCGGGCGGGCTTCTCCCGGATCGCAGGGGCGAGCCGTCTTTCAACCTTTTGGTTGACCGGTGCCGCCCGGGGGTCCGCTCAGGCTGGACGGGCCATGGACCTCCGCCCCCACTCCCCCGCCGTCACCGTCCTCCGCCTCTGCCTGTACGCGTTCTTCGCGGGCCTGCTCGTCCTCGCCGCGGTGCGGGCTGACGGACCCGCGCCGCTGGCGGCGGCGCTCGGCACGGGCGCGGTGTTCGCGGCGGGGGCGCTCAGCCCGACGCGCCGCCCGAGGAACTGGCGGCCGCGGTCCGCACGACGGCCGCCGGCCACTCGGCCCTCGCCCCGGCGGTCGCCGACCGTCTGACGCAGCGCATGCGCATGCCCACGGCCGCACTGAGCCGCCGCGAACTGGAGGTCCTGGAGCTGGTCCGGGACGGACTGTCCAACCTGCAGATCAGCAAACGGCTGTTTCTGAGCCAGGCGACGGTGAAGTCCCATCTGGTCCACATCTACGCGAAGTTGGGCGTCGACTCGCGTACGGCCGCGGTGGCGGTGGCCGCGGAGCGGGGAGGCATCCGCCGCCGGGGGTAGCCCCGGCCGCGAGCGCTCAGTCGCGGGGCGGCTCCCCGAACAGCTCCACCGCGCTGCGGACGTCCGCGAGGCCCCGGGCCAGGGCACTGACCGAGCCGATCGCACCGGCGACCAGCAGCAGGGACCGGCGCAGGCGCGGGATCTCGGGAGCGCCGCTCACGGCCATGGAGGCGAGCGCGGCGAGTTCGTCCTCGGCTATGCCGCGGTCGGGGAACTCGGCCGGGAGCATGGCGAGTTCGCGGCGCAGTTGGTACACCGCGGTCCGCAGTCCCGCCACTCGCGGGTCCTCATCGCTGCCGGTCACTGGCCTTTGCCCCAAGCTCCGCAACACAGCTCTCCCCCCTCGCACCCCTTTGTGCGCACGGCCTCGGTACATCGCCCGGTGCCCCGTGGCGTCGGTCAGGCGCCGGGGGACGCGGGTCAGTAAACGCCAATCGGTGCGCCGGGCGCCACCGTGCGGACCGAAATTCAGCCCTTGGAAACCACACGCCCGGCACGGGTCAGGTATGCAGGACGTATGACGCGAAACGAAGACCGCATCGCCGGGCTCCTCCTCGCGGCGGGCGGAGGCCGGCGGCTCGGCGGACGGCCCAAGGCGCTGCTCGAACACCGCGGGCGGCCGCTCGTGGAGCACGCGGTCGAGGCCCTGCGGGCGGCCGGGTGCGCCCGCGTGCACGTGGTGCTGGGAGCGGCGGCCGAAGTCGTACGTGAGCGGGCGGAGCTCACCGGTTGCGCACTGGTGGACAACCCGGACTGGGAGCAAGGCATGGGCTCCTCGCTGCGGGCGGGGCTCGCGTCGCTCGCCGGGACGGGGGCGTCGGCGGCCCTGGTCCTGCTCGTCGACCAGCCCGGTATCGGTCCGGAGGCGGTGGCCCGGGTGCTGGCCGCGTACACGGACGGGACCTCGCTGGTCTCGGCCGCCTACGACGGGGTACGCGGCCATCCGGTGCTGTTCGGCGCGAGCCACTGGGCGGGCATCGCGGCGGCGGCGACGGGCGACCGGGGGGCGCGCGACTACCTCAAAGCCCATGAGGACGCGATCACCCTCGTGGAGTGCGGGGACGTGGCGCAGGACTACGACATCGACACCCGGGGCGACTTGGTCCACCTCGAGTGAGGGCGTGGCACCGAGCGCCACCTTGGCTCGATGCGGACAATCTCGACGTCAACAAATCATTGAACTTCCACTATGAGGAAACTACTATCCACTGATCAGAAGCGCCTGACGGGCTCACCGGGTGCCGTCAGCCGCATCCGCGCCATCTGGCACCCAGTGCCGCGGCGAACTCACGTCAGCCGAAGGAAGTGACAGCTCATGTCCGCATCAGCGCCGTCGCCGGTCGTCGTCGAGGCCGAGCTCCTGCCGCGGCAGGACGAGGTCCTCACGGAAGCGGCCCTCGCCTTCGTGGCCGAGCTGCACCGCCGGTTCACACCTCGGCGTGACGAGCTGCTGGCCCGCCGGGCCGAGCGCCGCGCCGAGATCGCCCGCACCTCGGCCCTCGACTTCCTGCCGGAGACCGCGGCGATCCGCGCGGACGACTCCTGGAAGGTCGCCCCCGCGCCCCCGGCCCTCGACGACCGCCGTGTCGAGATCACCGGCCCCACCGACCGCAAGATGACCATCAACGCCCTCAACTCGGGCGCGAAGGTGTGGCTCGCGGACTTCGAGGACGCCTCGGCGCCCACCTGGGAGAACGTGGTCCTCGGCCAGCTCAACCTGATCGACGCCTACACCCGGAACATCGACTTCACGGACCCGGCGAGCGGGAAGACCTACGCCCTGCGCCCGGCCGAGGAGCTCGCCACGGTCGTGACGCGTCCGCGCGGCTGGCATCTGAATGAGCGTCACCTCCTGGTCGACGGACAGCCGATGCCCGGCGCCCTGGTCGACTTCGGCCTGTACTTCTTCCACAACGCGCAGCGCCTGCTCGACCTCGGCAAGGGCCCCTACTTCTACCTCCCGAAGACGGAGTCCCACCTGGAGGCGCGCCTGTGGAACGACGTCTTCGTCTTCGCGCAGGATTACGTCGGTATCCCGCAGGGCACCGTCCGCGCCACCGTCCTGATCGAGACGATCACAGCGGCGTACGAGATGGAGGAGATTCTCTACGAACTCCGCGACCACGCATCGGGGTTGAACGCGGGCCGCTGGGACTACCTCTTCTCCATCGTCAAGAACTTCCGCGACGGCGGCCCCAAGTTCGTCCTCCCGGACCGCAACGCGGTCACCATGACGGCCCCGTTCATGCGCGCGTACACCGAACTCCTCGTGCGCACCTGCCACAAGCGCGGCGCCCACGCGATCGGCGGCATGGCGGCGTTCATCCCCTCCCGCCGCGACGAGGAGGTCAACCGGGTCGCCTTCGAGAAGGTCAAGGCCGACAAGGACCGCGAGGCGAACGACGGCTTCGACGGCTCCTGGGTCGCCCACCCGGACCTGGTGCCGATCGCCATGGCGTCCTTCGACCGGGTCCTCGGCGACCGGCCCCACCAGAAGGACCGGCTGCGCGAGGACGTGGACGTCAAGGCGGCCGATCTGATCGCCGTCGACTCCCTGGACGCCAAGCCGACGTACGCGGGCCTGGTCAACGCGGTCCAGGTCGGCATCCGCTACATCGAGGCCTGGCTGCGGGGTCTCGGCGCGGTCGCCATCTTCAACCTGATGGAGGACGCGGCCACCGCCGAGATCTCCCGCTCGCAGATCTGGCAGTGGATCAACGCGGGCGTCGAGTTCGAGAACGGCGAGAAGGCGACCGCCGAGCTCGCCCGCAGGGTCGCCGCCGAGGAGCTCGCGAACATCCGGGCCGAGATCGGCGAGGACGCCTTCGCGGCCGGCCACTGGCAGCAGGCCCACGACCTGCTCCTGAAGGTGGCGCTCGACGAGGACTACGCAGACTTCCTCACCCTCCCCGCGTACGAGCAGCTCGCCGGCTGACCTACTCCGCCGCCCTGTCCGAGTGGCCGAGGGGCTTTCCCGGGGCCACTCGGTCGCGCACCAGGCGCTTGACCGCCGTGGGCTCGGGGAAGCCCTGCTCACGGCGGTCCCAGACGACCTCGTCGTCCACCCGGACGACGAAGACACCGCCCTTGCCCGGCTTGAGGGCGAGCTCCGTCAGCTCGTTCTCGAACGTGGTCAGCAGTTCCTGCGCCAGCCAGGCCGCGCGGGGTAGCCACCGGCACTGGGTGCAGTACTCGATCTGGACGCGATGGGTCATCGCGCCGGCGGTGTCCGTCATCCCAGATGCACCGACCAATCCTGTTCCGCGGCCGGCTTGCCGTGCAGGTCCGGGACCCGCTTCAGCCAGTCCGGCCGGCCCTGCTGGGTCCGCGCCGCGCGCCGGGCCTCCTCGGCGGCGAGCTCCTCCCGGGTGGGGAAGTCGGTGGGCAGCCAGGCCTCCGAGGCCTTGACCCGGGCCAGGAGGTAGTCGACGTAGGCGTCCCTGACCTCTCCGGGCGTCGCGAAGCCCGGCTCTCCGGCCAGCCAGGCGTCCGGCACTTCCCCGGTGACCTCGCGCAACAGCTCCTCGGTCACCTTGGGCGCGAGCTGGTCCTCGGCGGCCCGCATGTCCGGGGCGAAGTGGCCGAGGGCGTGGTGCCGGAAGTCGTACGCCTTGTCCGGCGCCGAGGCGTCCCAGCGGTGGTGGAAGACGAGGGCGGCGCCGTGGTCGATCAGCCACAGCCGCGGGGGTGCGGTGCCGAAGGTGGGCCAGACCATGAGGTTGGAGCTGTGCACGGTGCGGTCGACGTTCACGGTCAGCGCGTCCAGCCAGACGATCCTGCCCGCCTCCACCGGGTCGACGGTGCAGGCCCGGGCGACCTCGGGGGTGAAGTCCCGGGCGCCGGGGAGGTAGTCCATGCCGAGGTTGAGACCGGGGCTCGCGTTCAGCAGGTCGCGCACCTCCTGGTGCGGTTCGTGCGCGGCGATGGCCGGGTCGAAGTGGGCGAGGACCAGTTCGGGCACGCGCAGTCCGAGCCTGCGGGCCAGCTCCCCGACGATCACCTCGGCGACCAGCGCCTTCACGCCCTGCGCGGAACCGGTGAACTTCACGACGTACGTCCCCAGGTCGTCGGCCTCGACGACTCCGGGCACGGAGCCGCCGGACCGGAGTGGGTTCACGTATCGAACAGCAGTCACGTCGCGCAGCACACCGGCCACTGTAGGACAGCCGCTCGCAGGGGCCCGCGGAGATCGCCTGCCCGCCGGCCCCGCCGGCGGGCGTTCACCGGCAGGCCAGCGGGTTGGGCAGTGGCAGATAGCGCGCGTCGGCGCCGTCCGCGCCGGTCCAGCGCAGCAGGAGGTTGGTCTTGCCGGGGAGGGTGGGCGCGGCCAGCAGGCCGGGGATCTCGGGGACCGGGTGGCGGGCGAGCTCGGCGCGGGCGGCGGGCCAGGGGTTCCACCCGGGGTGGCGTTCGGTCAGCAGCGCCGCCAGTTCCGAGAGGTTGTTGACGACCAGGCAGTAGACCAGCCGCTCCCAGCCCGCCTGACGCGACACGTCCGTCAGGAGCTTCACGCCCTCCGCGTCCCGGAACAGCGCCTGGACCGGCAGACCGGAGGCGTCCACCGCGACGAGCGTGTTCTGCAGGTGCGCCTCCAGGACGACACCCTGCCGCTCGAACGCCTCCAGGGTGGGCGGGACGACCTGGCGCAGATACGCCGTCCACCAGGCCTCCGGGTCGCTGAGCGCGTCGAGCGGGCTGCCCTCGAAGCCCTCCACCAGGCCGGCGGCGAGCAGCGGGGTGGCGCCGGGCAGGACGTGCCGACGCAGGCCGTCACGGACCAGCACGGCCAGTTCCTCGAATGCGAAATCGGCCGTGCGGTAGCCGCGGTCGCTCAGCCAGGCCGCCGGGCCCTGGGTCGCCGCGAACGCGCGGGCCACGGCCTCGTCCGTGCGCCGCAGCTCGAGCAGGTCGTGGCGCCACAGCCGGCGGATGTCGTTGGTGATCCGCACATCAAGGCTGAACTTGACGAACAGGTCGTCGTCGGGGACGTACACCGTACGGATCGCGGCCGTCGGCGTCACGGGCCGTGCGGTCGCGCCGAGCCTGACCAGGCGCCCGTCCGCGAACGCCTGCTGGATCTCCGGGCGGCCGGCGACCAGGCCGAGCTGCCAGGGGTGCGCGGGCAGCAGCCGGTAGCCGCGCGGTGCGGTGCCGAGGGCGTCGAGCGCCGTCATGTCGCCCTCCTCCACCACGGCGTCCTCGCGGACACCCAGAAGGGTGAGCGGGAAGCGGGCGTACGCCTCGGGAGCGTAGGGCAGCCAGCTCGCCACGGGCCCGCCGCCGCGCGCCTTGGGGGCGGGGTGGTGGGGGTGTCCCATGATCAGGGACTGTTCGGAACGCACATATGGGTCCTCCGGCGCCGTCGCGCGGGCGCGGGTCGTCAGGATGGCGGCCACCGCCTCCCGGCTGTCGAGCATCTCGCCCGGCAGTTCGGGATTGGACAGGCCGGTGGCGCGGCGCAGCTCGTCGGCGGTGAGTTTGACCAGTTCGGCATGGGTGAGCGGGTGCCAGCAGCCGTCGGCGTACACCTCGGGGTCATGGGGCCGGCGCTCGCCGCGGACCCGGAGCAGCCGGCCGCCGGCCCGCAGGCGGTGGACACCCTGTTCACCGGCGGGCTCCGCCGCCTCCCGCAGCAGGCAGTTGAGCAGCGGCGCCGCCGCGTAGGCGTCCGCGCGCTCGGGGACCTCGTCCCTGTGGTGCATGGGGTCCACGGTGGTCCATTCGTTCCGTACGGGCACTGGCGATCAGTATGTCTTTGGTGGTCCTTGACCACGATCCGCACCCAGCCCCCGAGGAGCCAGACCGTGCCCCCTTCTCCTTCGGCCGAGACCGAGCTCGCCGCCGAGCTCGACGCCGTACGGCCCGACCTGTCGGCGTCGTACGCGGCCGCGCTCCCCGGTGCCCGCTCGGCCGTCCTGTCGCGCCTGTGGCGGGCGCTGGCCCATGAGCCGCTGCCGTGGATCGCGCGCCGGGAGCCGGCGGCCGGGGGGCTCACGCTCCGACTGACCGACGGGCGCAGGCTGCACGGGCCGCTCGCCGACCCCTGCGCGACCGCCGCGTACGTGACCGAGGTGCGGCTCGAGGGACGGGCGTACGACCGCCCGGGCGCGCTGGTCAGGGCGCTCGGCGTCCCCCACGGCGAGTCGTTCGCCGCCGAACTCGACCACAGCTCCGCCTCGCTCGCACTGTCCCGGGCCGACCGGCCACAGGACACCGGGGAACCGGTGACGAGCTGGGCGTGGGAGCAGCGGGTGGTCGACGGGCACCCGTTCCACCCCAACTGCCGGTCGCGGCCGGGCTTCTCGGTCGCCGAGCAGCTCGCCTACGGGCCCGAGCACCGGCCGCTGGTACGCCTCGGTCTGGTCCCCCTGGACGACGGGGGTCTCGTACGGGGCGAGTGGCCGAAGTGGCTGCTGGACGGCAGGCGCCCACTGGTCCCGGTCCATCCCTGGCAGACCGCGCACGTACTCGGGATGCCGGCGCAGGAGGGACCGACCGCCCATCCGCTGATGTCGCTGCGGACGCTGGCCCTGCCCGACGACGGCCCGCATGTGAAGACGGCGCTCAGCGCACGGCTGACGTCCTCGGTGCGGGACATCTCGGTGCAGTCCGTCGAGACGTCGCTCACCGTCTCCGACTTCGTGGGGTCGATCGCCGCGCGCACCGACGGCCTGCTGCACGTCACCCGCACCCTCGGGGCGGTCAGCGCGCACTCCCCCGACCTCGCGGCGGTGCTGCGCGAGTCACCCGAGACCCACACGGACACGGCGATCGGTGAACGGGTGGTCCCGGTCGCCGCTCTGCCGCTCACCGGCCTGCCCTCCTCCGCGGCCTGGTTCGCCGCGTTCACCCGTCTCGCCCTGACCGTGGGGCTGCGCCTGCTGGACCTGGGGGTGGCGCTGGAGGCGCACGGCCAGAACCTGCTGGTCGTGCTCTCACCCACGGGCGCCCCACGACGGCTGGTCTACCGCGACCTCGCCGACATCCGGGTGAGCCCGGCCCGGCTGGCCCGGCATGGCATCAAGGCCCCGGACCTGGCCGGCCGGATGGTCACGGACGACGAGACGACCCTGCGCCGCAAGCTGTTCGGCTCGCTCGTGGCGGGCGCGCTGGCCTCGGCCGCGGGGTCGGCCCCCGTGCTGCGTGAGGCGTTGGAGCCGGCCGTGCAGGACCTGCCGCGCACGGCCGATCTGACGGCGCTGTGTGCGGAGCCTCTGCCCACCAAGGCCCTGACCCTGATGCGGTTGTCCCCGCAGCGGCCCGGCGATCTGTGGACGCTGCTGCCGAACCCGCTGACCGGGGCGGGTCCGTGACCGCGACGGCCTGCGCCTACATCAGGGCCTTCGGCGCGCTGACCGCCGTCCCGTTGGCCTTCCACGACCAGGTGGGACGTGTCTGCGACCACTACGTCCGGGTCGACCGGGCCATCGTGGAACTCGCGGCGGCGCGCGGGCAGCGGATCGGAACCAGTCGGTGGTCCCCGTCATCGAGGTCGTGGTCACCCTGGGCGGTTCGGTGTTCTCCGCGACTACCGGCGACCAGACCTGGGAAGCGCTGGGAAGCTCGGCCAGCTGGAGCAGTATGAGGGGATCCGCCGGGCGGAGGTCGTCACCTGCGCCGAGGCGGAGGAGATGGTGCGTACGGGAGACATCACCGACGCCTTCACCATCGCGGTGCTCTACCGGGCCCGTCTGGCGGGGTTGTTCGATTAGACCACCAAGGTTCCACGGCTCGTTTTGAAGCGCGCGGCTTCTGATCAATAGGATCCGCCGATGATCACAAGAAAACGGTTGGCGACGGGTGTCTGTGCCCTGCTCGCCGCCCTGGCGGCCGGGATGGCCGTCCCGGCCGGCGCCGTCGCCGACGAGACGACGGCCCAGGACGCACCCAAAGTCGATCTCGTCCTCGACGTCAGCGGCTCCATGCGGGCGCAGGACATCGACGGCGGCTCGCGGATGGCTGCGGCGAAGCAGGCCTTCAACGAGGTGCTCGACGCGACACCGGAGGAGGTGCAGCTGGGCATCCGGACGCTGGGCGCCAACTACCCGGGCAACGACCAGAAGACCGGCTGCAAGGACACCGCGCAGCTCTACCCGGTGGGGCCGCTGAACCGGACCGAGGCCAAGACGGCCGTGGCCACGCTCCAGCCCACCGGCTGGACCCCGATCGGCCCCGCCCTCCTGAAGGCCGCGGACGACCTCAACGGCGGCAACGGCTCGCGCCGCATCGTCCTCATCAGCGACGGTGAGGACACCTGCGCCCCGCTCGACCCCTGCGAAGTGGCCCGCGAGATCGCGGCCAAGGGAATCGGGCTGACCATCGACACCCTGGGCCTCGTGCCGAACGCCAAGCTCAGCAAGCAGCTCAGCTGCATCGCCGAGGCCACCGGCGGCACCTACACCTCGGTGCAGCACAAGGAGCAGCTCTCCGACAAGGTCAACCAGTTGGTGGACCGCACGGCGGACAAGGTGGTCACACCGGTCGCCGTGGAGGGCACCGGGCAGTGCGCGACGGCGCCCACGCTGAAGTCCGGCCTCTACACGGACCGCGAGGAGATCGGTCAGCACCGCTTCTACCGTGTGGACGTGGCGCCCGGTCAGGAGCTGCGGGCCTCCGTGAGCGTGGCCGACGACCGGCAGGTGAACCCGGACTACGGGGTGACGCTGCGGGCGATCAGCTCGCACGGGCGTGAGATCGTGCGCGGCGAGGCGACGGGCTCCGGCCGTACGGACGTCATGTCGACGGGTCTGCGCTATCCGAAGGCGAAGAGCGACGAGGAGGACGCACCCGCCGAGACGGTGTGTCTCCAGGTCGCCAACTCCTTCTCGCCCGCGGCCGGTGTGAAGACGACGCCCGGGTTTCCGCTGGAGCTGACCGTCGACGTCGTCGACGGGCCCGACCAGGCGGGCGACGTCGCCTCCTTCGGCCTCGGCCGTGGCTGGTGGCTGCTCGGCGCCCTGGTCCTGACCGGCTTCCTCGCGGGTGTTCTGTGGGGCTGGATTTCCCGCTGGCGGCTCGCGGTCTGGAGGACCAACTGATGCGTATCGGAACGATTCTGACCGCGGCGGCCCTGCTGCTGGGCGCCTCCGTCTCCCCGGCTCTCGCCGACTCCTCACCGTCCCCGAGCGCGTCCGGCGACAGCGCCGCGCCCACCTCGGCGGGCACGTCGTTCCGTACGGCGACGGAGATCGAACAGGGCCAGCAGGCCACGGCGAGCGCCTCCACCGGTGACTACCTGTACTGGTCGTTCCCCGCGGACGCGGGACAGCGCCCCACCGTGAAGGCGACGGTGAAGCTGCCCTCGGCGTCCCAGAGCGGGACGCAGACCTGGCAGTTGGACGTGTACGACGGGCTGCGCCGCCGCCAGGCCTGCCAGTACGGCACGCAGACGCGCACGGCGGCGCAGGGTGCGTCCTCCGCGAACCTGTCCTGCACGCTGCGCACGGTCCGCGCCTGGTCGGAGCAGTGGTCCGACGACCCGCTGCCGGGCACGTACTACGTCCGGCTGACGGCCGTGGGCCTCGGTGCCGCGGACCTCGGCATGCCGGTGAACGCCGCACTCCAGGTCGAATCCAAGGAGATCGGCGGCTCGGCGGCCGTGGACGGTTCGCTCGCGCAGCCGCTGGTACCGGGGATCGCGACCACCACCTCACAGCAGCAGTCGCCCGAGTCGGACTCGGCCGTGCTGTCCTCGCTGAAGCCCGACGACGGCTGGGCCTCCGGCTGGTGGTCCGACCGCTGGGTGTGGACCGCGGTCGGCGGCATCCTCGCGGCCCTCGCGGGCATCGGCGGATACGCGCTGACGCGTGGTTCGGGACGTCCGTACCGGGTGCCGCCGGGCGCCTGAGGCACCATTCGGGGCAAGCGGAGGCCCACCGTGCCGTCTCGGCACGGCGGGCCTTCCCGCTGAACGCCCGCGCAGCACACCCGGACGGCTGACGGTGCCGGAAAACGCCACGCGCGCGGGTCAGTCCCCGCGCAGCGCCTTGGCCAGCGTCCCGTCCCCCGACACCTCCACGCGGCCTGCGCGTACGGCCTGATTCAGCGTCACATCACCTCGGCCCAGGGCGGCGCAGGTGCCGGCGTCGAGGGAGAGCCGGGCGTCGGGCTCCTCGGGGGCGGCTCCCTCGCCGTACACCGGGCCGTCCTCGGCTCCGAGCCGCAGATGGAACTCGCCCTCGTCCAGGTGGACTTCGACCAGGCCCTCCCCCTCCAGCGAAGCCAGCAGCGGCAGCGCGAACCAGTGCGCGCGCACCGCGTCCGTCGGCCTGCGCTCCCCCAGCGCGGGCCCGCCCCACGCGCCGAGCGCCTGGATCACCGGAAGCAACTCCCGGCCGCGAGCGGTGAGTTCGTACACGAACACGGCGGAAGGCGGCGGCAGCCGGCGCCGCGTGGCCAGTCCGTCGCGCTCCATGTCCTTCAGCCGGGACGCCAGCACGTCCGTGCTCACGCCCGGCAGGTCCGCGTGCAGATCGGTGTAGCGGCGCGGTCCCGCGAGCAGTTCACGGACGATCAGAAGGGTCCAGCGGTCGCCGACGGCGTCGAGTGCCCGAGCCGTGGAGCAGTACTGGTCGTAGCTTCGGCGAGGTGACATGCGACGCAGTCTAGACACGTTGTTGGACTTTCCAAGCTCCCACTTGGTAAAACCAAGCATCACAGCTAGCGGAGGGGAAGCGACGCATGGAGTTCCGGCAGTCGAGCAAGCTCAGCGAGGTCTGTTACGAGATCCGCGGCCCGGTGATCGAGCACGCCGACGCGCTGGAGGAGGCGGGCCACAGTGTGTTGCGCCTGAACACCGGCAACCCCGCGCTCTTCGGCTTCGAGGCGCCGGAGGAGATCCTCCAGGACATGATCCGGATGCTGCCGCAGGCGCACGGCTACACCGACTCGCGCGGCATCCTCTCCGCACGCCGCGCCGTGGCCCAGCGGTATCAGGAGCGCGGCCTGGAGGTGGGCGTCGACGACGTCTTCCTCGGCAACGGCGTCTCGGAGCTGGTCTCGATGGCCGTACAGGCGCTGGTGGAGGACGGCGACGAGATCCTCATCCCCGCACCGGACTTCCCCCTGTGGACGGCCGTGACGACTCTCGCGGGCGGCCGGGCCGTCCACTACCTGTGCGACGAACAGGCCGACTGGTACCCGGACCTGGACGACATGGCGTCGAAGATCACGGACCGCACCAAGGCCGTCGTGATCATCAATCCCAACAACCCGACGGGCGCCGTCTACCCGAAGGAGATCCTCGAGGGCATCCTCGACCTCGCCCGCCGGCACGGCCTGATGGTCTTCGCGGACGAGATCTACGACCAGATCCTCTACGACGACGCCGTGCACCACTCGGCCGCCGCGCTCGCCCCCGACCTGGTGGTCCTCACCTTCTGCGGCCTGTCGAAGACGTACCGGGTGGCGGGCTTCCGCTCCGGCTGGCTGGTGGTGACCGGTCCGCAGCAGCACGCGCGGAACTATCTGGAGGGCCTGACGATGCTGGCCTCCATGCGGCTGTGCGCCAACGCACCCGCCCAGTACGCCATTCAGGCCGCGCTCGGCGGACGCCAGTCCATCCACGAGCTGACCGCGCCGGGCGGCCGCCTGCACGAGCAGCGCGACCGCGCCTGGGAGAAGCTCAACGAGATCCCCGGAGTGACGTGCGTGAAGCCGAAGGGCGCGCTCTACGCGTTCCCGCGCCTGGACCCGAAGGTGCACCGGATCCACGACGACGAGAAGTTCGTCCTCGACCTGCTGCTCCGCGAGAAGATCCAGGTGGTCCAGGGCACGGGCTTCAACTGGCCCGCCACGGATCACTTCCGCATCCTCACGCTGCCCTACGCGGACGACCTGGAGGCGGCGATCGGCCGGATCGGGCGGTTCCTGAGCGGGTACCGCCAGTAGGGGAACGGCCGTCTGGCTCAATTCGTCCTGCGCGCCGCCACGGCCGTGTGACACGGTGCCGGTAGACGGAAGCGGAAGGGCCAGGAAGGGCAGGGCGTGGGCGACCTCATTCTCGTCCGGCACGGTGAGACCGAGTGGTCGTTGTCCGGGCGGCACACCGGGCGGACCGACGTACCGCTGACCGACAACGGCCGGGAGCAGGCGCGCCGGCTGGCTCCGCTGATCGCGCGGCACCACATCGCCGCCGCGTTCGTCAGCCCGATGCAGCGGGCCCGCGAGACGGCCCGGCTGGCTGGGATCGGCGGGGCGCGCGTCGACGCGGACCTGTCCGAGTGGGACTACGGCGGGTACGAGGGGATCACCACCCACGAGATCCACCGGACGCGTCCGGACTGGTTCCTCTTCACGGACGGTGTGGCGCCCGGCCCGCCCGAGCACCCCGGGGAGGGCCCGGACGAGGTCGGGGCGCGCGCGGAGCGCATGCTCGCCAAGATCGACGCGGCGCTCGGCGACGCGGAGGGCAGCGTGGTCGTCGTCTCGCACGGCCACTTCCTGCGGGTGCTGACGGCGCGGCGCCTCGGGCTGCCCGCGTCGTCGGGCGCGCTGTTCCAGCTCTCCACCGGCACGCTGAGCCGGCTGGGCACGGAGCACCGGCGCCATGTCGTGGCCGGGTGGAATGTCAGACCCGACGCGTACTGTTCCCATGGGTCCGTCTCGGAAGGAGAGGCGGGGCCGGACGTGCCCTGACCGGGGCCAGGACACCGGTCCCCCGCCCGGTGCGCCCAGGGGAAGGAACACGCCGTGACCCGACCGCCCACCGCCGCGCAGCGGCGTGTCATCGACGCGGCCGATCCCGTGACCGGCCGGCTCAGGGGGACGGACGCCCAGCTAGCCGCGCTGGTGAAGCGAGGCCTCGCGTTCCGGCATCCGCGTCCGCCGCACGACCACTTCCTGACCCCCTCGGGCCATCGCATACGCGAGTCGCCCCCGGAACAGCCGACCGCGGACCCGGCGCCGTCCGACTCCGGCGTGTTCGCCGCGCGCGTCGGCGGCGAGGACGCACCGGACACCGGGCCCGCCCGGCTGCGCGAGGTGCGCGGCGCCTGGGAAGGACTGCTGGAACTGCGCCGGATGACCAACCCGGACGGTGCCGTGGACCGCCCGTGCGGCTGGGAGCGGGCCCATCTGGTGCGGGCCGCGGCGCTCGCCCTGGAGGCGGCCGGACACCGGCCCGCCCCGGGCGACGGCGACGGCTACCGGGTACGCGCGACACCGCAGCCGGAGGCGGTCGCGGTGTACGAACAGGACCTCGGGGCACGGCACGCCTGCGCGGCCACGCTGGAGAAGGCCGGGTGGCAGGTGAGCGAGCACACGCAGCCGCGCACCGGGGCGCGGTACCTGCTGGCATCACCGCGGCGCACATGAACCGGATGAGCCCCTGGCGCGAACCGCGCGGAGTACCGAGGAGCCGACCGCGGCCGGGTGATCAACACACAGGGGCACTGCCGTACATTCGTACGCTCGCACGTCCGTTGCCGTCACCTTGGAGGAAGAGCATGGCCGAGCACACCGCGGAGCCGTTCTCCGTCGCCGTCACCGTCCGCGGGTACGAGACCGATGCCCTCGGGCACCTGAACCAGAGCGTGTATCTGCAGTACGCGGAGCACGCACGCTGGAGCCTGCTGCAGGCCGCCGGAGTGAGCCCGTCCGAGCTGCTCGCCAAGGGCGTGGGGCCGGTGGTCCTGGAGACGACGATCCGCTATCTACGGGAGCTGCGCGCGGGCGACGAGGTGGAGGTGACGTGCGCCTTCGAGTGGGGCGAGGGCAAGACGTTCCGGGTCGTGCAGACGATCCGCAGGACGGACGGCACGGTCTCCGCCGAGGTCACGGCGGTCGGCGGACTGATGGACCTCAACCTGCGCAAGCTGGTGTCCGACCCGCAGGGGCACTTCCGGGCGATGGCGAACGAGCCGGGGGCATTCGGCCTGTGAGTTCCGCGGTCTACGCGTCGAGCAACTCCGGGCGGTGCTCGGCGTCGTAGACCGCGCGCGCCTCGGCGATGGCCACCCGGTACCGTTCCGCCCAGTCGGTGAGGGACAGCAGCGTTGCGTGCAACTCCTCGGCGATGGGCGTCAGTTCGTACTCGACCTTGGGCGGCACCGTCGGATGGACGGTGCGGGTGACGAGTCCGTCGCGCTCCAGATTGCGCAGGGTCAGCGTGAGCATGCGGCGACTGATGCCCTCGATGCTGCGCTCCAGCTCGGTGAAGCGGATCGGCCCGTGCGCGGCGGCCACGAGGATCTGCACGCTCCACTTCCCGGCCACCCTGTCAAGAACCTCGCGGACGGGGCACGCATGCGCGTTCACGACCTGCGCGGTAACACCGGTGTTCCCCTGGGACATCCGACTGCCTCCTTACGCCGTCCTCCATGGTCACCCACGATGTACCCCGTTACAAGTCGTGCACCTATGGTTCCCATGGAGAATGCGGAGGCCACAAGGCCATGTCGACCGGAATCAAGTCACCGGCGCCGTCACCGGCCCGGACATCGCCGCACCGGACGTACTCCCGCTGGGCGTCACTGGTCGTCCTGTGCGCGGGGACGCTGATGACGATCCTGGACGGCAACATCGTCACGGTGGCGATGCCCGCGATCCAGAGCGACCTCGGCTTCAGCGGGCCGGGCCTCGCCTGGGTCGTCAACGCGTACCTGATCCCCTTCGGCGGGCTGCTTCTGCTGGTGGGCCGCCTCGGGGACCTGGTGGGCCGCAAGCGGATGTTCGCGACGGGACTCGCGGTGTTCACCGCCGCCTCCCTCCTGTGCGGACTCGCCACCGGCCAGGCGGTGCTGATCGCGGCGCGGGCCGTGCAGGGCGTCGGCGGGGCGATGGCCTCGGCCGTGGTGCTCGGCATGCTGGTGGCGCTGTTCCCCGAACCGCGTGAACAGGCCCGTGCCATCGCGGTGTTCAGCGCGGTCGGAGCGGCGGGCGGGGCGCTCGGCACCTTCCTCGGCGGCGCGTTGACCGAGGCCCTGAACTGGCACTGGATCTTCCTGATCAACCTGCCGATCGGGGTGGCCGCGTGGTTCGCTGCGGTCCGGGTCCTCGCCCCGGACAGCGGTGCCGGACTCGGCAACGGCGCCGACTACCCCGGGGCGGCCCTCGTCACCGGTGCCCTGATGCTCACCGTGTACACCATCGTCGGCTCCGGAGGCCGCGGCCTGACGGCGGACCTGCTCCTCGCCGGGCTCGCGCTCACCCTCTTCGTGGCGTTCACCCTTCGGCAGACACGGGCCGCACGTCCGCTGCTGCGGCTGCGTCTGTTCCGCTCGCGGCTGCTGACCGGTGCGAACGCCATCCAGGTTCTGATGATCGGGACCATGTACGGCTTCCAGTTCCTCGGCGCGCTCTACCTCCAACGCGTCCTCGGATACAGCGAGCTGGCCACCGGAACCGCGTTCCTGCCGGCGCCGGTCGCGATCGGAGCACTGATGCTGGGGCTCTCGGCACGGACCATCGCCCGGTTCGGCGCGTACCGGGTGCTCATGACCGGGCTCGTGCTCATCGTCACCGGGATGGGCCTGCTGAGCCGCGCTCCGGTCGACGGTTCGTACCTCACCGACGTACTGCCGCCGCTGCTGCTGCTCGCCGCCGGGTTCGCGGCCGCGATGCCCGCACTGACCGGACTCGCGATGTCGGGAGCGCGGGAGGAGGACGCGGGGCTGGCGTCCGGGCTCTTCAACACCACGCAGGTGGTGGGCGGTTCGCTGGGCCTCGCGACGCTGTCGACGCTGGCGGCGGGCCGGACCGGCGGACTGCTCGAGCGGGGAGCGGGGCTGATCCCCGCCACGGCGGCGGGTTACGGGCTGGCCTTCCGGGTGGCGGCGGGGATCGCGGCGGGGGCGCTGGTCCTGGCGGCGGTCGTGCTGCGTCCCCGTTCGGGGTGACAGCGTGGGGGGCGACCAACACGGATCCCGGATGCGAGCGGGCGCCCGCGGCTGTCATGCTGCACAGCCATGGCACCACGAACGATCAAGCCGAGCGTGTACATCTCCGTGGACATCGAGGCGGACGGACCGATCCCGGGGCCGTACTCCATGCTGAGTCTCGGCGCCGCCGTGGCCGGGCGCCAGGATGCGGTCGGGTTCAGTGCGGCCGACCCGGAGGAGCACACCTTCTACCGCGAACTGCTCCCGATCAGCGCGGAGTTCGTGCCCGAGGCGCTCGCTGTGAGCGGTCTGGACCGGGAGCGGCTGACGCGCGAGGGAAGTGAACCGGCCGCCGCGCTGGGCGAGTTCGCCGACTGGGTGCGCCGTGTGAGCGCGGGTGCGCAGCCGGTGATGTGCGGCTATCCGGCGTCGTACGACTGGACGTTCCTGTACTGGTACCTGATCCGCTTCACCGGCGCGAGCCCCTTCGGGCACTCCGGCTGCCTGGACATGAAGACGCTGTACGCGACGAAGGCGGGCCTGCCCCTGCGGGCGGTCGCCAAGGGCACGATGCCGCGTCACCTCCTGTCGAAGCGCCGCCACACGCACCACGCCCTCGACGACGCAGTCGAGCAGGCCGAACTGCTCGCCAACCTCATGGCGTGGCCGGGTCCCGGCGCCTAGGGCGCCGGGGACCCGGCCGAAGCCGTGGTACGGGCGCCACCGCGAGGACGCCCCGCACCGACCCGTTTGCAGACCGCTGGTCGCCATCTTGAGGGTGGGGATCTTCTCGTCAACTGGGTGGGCGGCCACGGCGGCTCCTCCGGTCGGTTGCACGTCGGCTCTGACGTGGGTGTCAAGGAGGTGGTGCGTGTGGTCGTGCGGGACCGGGACGGGATCGTTCGAGGGGAAGGGGTCCGTTCCGGGGCGCGCACGTCCCTGCGCGCCCCGGAACGGGCGCCGATGACCCGCGCGGGTGCACGGCCACCGGGCCGGCGCCGTACCACCCCGCCG
>NZ_JBSFJX010000058.1:0-50557 GCF_053598275.1 Streptomyces sp. NPDC001156
CGGTTACATTCCGAACCCGGAAGCTAAGCCTTACAGCGCCGATGGTACTGCAGGGGGGACCCTGTGGGAGAGTAGGACGCCGCCGAACAAATCTTCAGAGCGGGTCTCCGAACTTCGGTTCGGGGACCCGCTCTTTTGCGTTGCCTGTCACATTGCGTTCACTTTGCCGCATCAGCATCCGAGCCATGGGTACTGCTGGAATGCTCAAGTCCGCGGGCGTCGGCCATGGTGACGAGGTCATCGTGCCGGCGTTCGGGAACATCGAGGTTGCCGAGGCCGTGACCCTGGCCGGTGCGACCCCGGTCTTCGCCGACATAGATCCGGCGACGTACTGCCTGGACCCCGCGGCCGTCGAGGCCGTGGTCTCCTCGCAGACCGCCGCGGTGGTCGTCGTCCATCGCTTCGGGCAGCCGGCCGACATCGCGGGCCTGCACGAGCTCGGGCAGCGGCACGGTCTCCTGGTGCTGGAGCAGGGGGAGTCCGAGACGCCGTACGCCGAGGTCGCGCAGCGGCGTGAGCGGGCGGCCTACCTCGACGGGCGGCTGCGAGGCGTGTGGACGCCCGAGAGCAGCGGCGGCCACACCTATCAGCAGTACGTGGTGCGCGTGCCGGGCAACGGCCGGCCGGACCGGGATGCCTTCGCACGGGCGGTGCGGGCCAGGGGAGTTGACTGCCGGGTTCCGGTGAAGACTCCGGTGCACCGGATGCCGGACTTCCGGCGCGATGTGTGCCTTCCGGAAACCGAGCGCGCCGCGGATGAGACGCTCTCATTGCCGGTGGACGCGTCGCTGACCAAGCGGGAGATGAACCGGATCGTCTCCGCGTGCAACGCCCTGGGCGGGCTGCTGCAGCCCGCCTTCTGACCAGGGCTTGTGGTTGGGAGCACACGCCAGTTCGGGGTATGATCTGATCCGTTGCCGCGAGGGAAACCTCAAAAGGTGACCGGCCCCTATAGCTCAGTCGGCAGAGCGTCTCCATGGTAAGGAGAAGGTCAACGGTTCGATTCCGTTTGGGGGCTCAGAGAAAAGGCCTCGCCCATAAGGGCGAGGCCTTTTTGATGTCGTGAACTCCTAAGGGGAGCCCGGGAGTTCCCGGGCTCCAGGTCACTCCTTCGGAAGGCCCGGCACGCGCATGGCGAGGATCGCCATGTCGTCGGACGGAGCGTCGGACGCGAAGCGCTCCACCGCGCGCATGATGCGCGCCGCCACCGCTCCCGCCGTCAGGCCCGTGCAGGTCGTCAGGACGTCCGTGAGTCCGTCGTCGCCCAACATGCGCGTGCCCTCGCGGCGTTCCGTGACGCCGTCCGTGACGCACAGCAGGACGTCGCCCGGATCAAGCGTCACGGTCTGCTCGTACAGCTCCAGGTCGTCCATGACACCGAGGAGCGGCTGCGGTTCTGCGGCCGGTTCCACCGTCCCGTCCTGACGCAGCCGGAGCGGGAGCGGGTGGCCGGCGCAGACCACCTTCAGGACCGCGCTGCCGTCCTCCTGCGGCCACAACTCGCCGTAGAGGAGCGTCAGGAAGCGACTGCGGGCGCCCTCGTCGAGGATCGCGGAATTGAGGCGCTGCAGGACCGCCGGTCCGCCGAAGCCCTCGCGTGCCAGCAGACGCAGGGCATGGCGGGCCAGGCCGGTCACCGCCGCCGCCTCCGGGCCCGTACCGCAGACGTCGCCGATGGCAAAGCCGTAGGCCCCGTCGCGGATCGGGAAGAGGTCGTAGAAGTCGCCGCCGACCTCGTTGCCCTCACCGGCCGCGCGGTAGATGACCTCGACCTCGACGCCGTCGACGTGAGGCAGCTCCGGCGGGAGCAGGCTGCGCTGGAGGGACTGGCTGATGGCCGTGCGCTCCGAGTACAGCCGGGCGTTGTCCAGGGCCAGGGCGGCCCGGCGGCTCAGGTCCTCGGCCAGTTCCAGGATCTCCTGGCGGAAGTGCTCGTCCGTCGGCTTGCCCAGCGTCAGCATGCCGATGACGCGGTTGCGCGCCACCAGGGGCAGTACGACCGTTTCGCCGCCGACCGCCGAGGCCGTCGCGAGCGTCGTCCCGATGCCGGAGCTGACCGTGGGCGGCTCGCCCAGGCCGAGGCTCCGCATGGAGGTGCGCAGCGCCGCCCGGTGGGCTTCGTCGCCGGGGGCCGGCCAGACCCTGGCGCCCGGCGTCGGGATCGGGTCCGGCGGCGGGATCTTCGACAGAAGCGCCTTGAGGCCGTCGATGCGCTCCTCGTCCTCGTGCAGGACGTAGGAGAGGTACGGCTCCGAGGCCTGGTCGGCGATCGTGTACACGGCGCACCAGGTGGCTAGCGTCGGGATCGTCATCTGGGCCATGAGGGCCAGCGTCTGGTCGCGGTCCAGGGTGCCCGCGAGGAGGTCGGAGGCTTCGACCAGGAAGCTCAGTGAGCCGCGGCGCAGCCGTTCCAGTTCGCCGAGGCGGGCCGATTCGACGGCGAGGGCGATGCGGTCGGCCGCGAACTGCAGGCGCAGCGCCTCCTCGTTGGAGTAGCGGGAGGACGCCTCGGCCGCGACACCGAGGGAGCCGGTGAGCCGGCCCTCCACCTTCAGCGGGACCGTGACCACCGAGCGCATGCCCGTCCCGCCCAGCAGGGGCACCGCGCCCGGTACGGCTGCCAGGTCGTCATGGACGGCCGGCATGCGGGCCGAGCCGTAGCGGCCGGGGCCGGCATCCACGGGGACGCGGGCGAAGCGCTGGCGGGCGGAGGGCAGGCCGGTGGAGGCGCGGACCTCCAGCTCCGTCTCGTCGTCGGTGGCGAGGAGGAGGAAGGCCGCGTCGCCGTCCAGCATGTCGCGGGCGCGCTCCACGGTGCGCTGGAGCAGACCGTCGAGGTCGTCGGGGGCCGGGGAGCCGATGAAGACTTCGAAGGGGTCGGTGGCCTTGCCGTCGGTGGCGGTCGTCGTGTCGGGGGCCGCTCCGCGCATCGGGGTCTGCAGGACGGCGCGCTCGTGGTCGCGTACCAGCAGACAGACCGTGGACGGTTCACCTGCCGTGTCGCGTACGCGCAGGTGAGAGGCGTAGACCGGGGTCACTCGGCCGTCCGCCGCGCGGATGCCGTAGCTGCCCTCCCAGCGGGAGAGCCGCAGGGCCTCGGCGACGCCTGTTCCGGTGCCGGGGGTGTGCGGCCAGGCCGTCAGGTCGGTGAGCGGCTTGCCGGTGACCTGCTCGGCGGGGTACCCGAACAGTTCCTCCGCGTCCTCGTTCCAGGCGGTGATGGAGCCGGTGCGGTCGATCTGGACGACCGCGACGCGGACCCGGCCGTCGGCGAGCGGAAGGAGGTCCGCGGGCAGTGCGGGGCCCGCACTGCGGGTGCCCACCGGGCGCTCGGGCAGGTCCAGCTGGAACCAGACCTGTTTGTGCGTGGGTGTGTACTCGACGCCCCAGCGGCCGGCCAGGGCGGCGCACAGCTGAAGGCCCCGACCGCCCTCGCGGTCGGGGCCGCCCATGTTGATGGCGCTCGTCTGCAGCGGGATCTCGCGTTCCGGATAGCGGTCGGCGACCTCGATGCGGACGCCGTCGTCACTGCGCAGACACAGGACGTCCGCGGCTGTGCCCGCGTGGACGACGGCGTTGGTGACCAACTCGCTGGTGAGGACGACGGCGTCGTCGACGATGTCGGCGAAGCCCCACCCCTGGAGGGTGTCCCGGACGAAGGACCGGGCGGTCGCGACGGATCGTCCGACGGGCTCGAAGCTGGCGGCCGCGCGCGCGGTGATCACAGAACTCCTCGTCCCGGTCTCGACATGCGGGGCTGCCGGGCCGACCCGCTCCTGCCGAGGCAGTTGCTGGTTCCCCGCGTGCCGGGGATCCTGGGGTGGTCCCCCGGGATGCAGTCCGGTCGTCATGGTGCGGCGCCCCTCCGATGCCTGCCCGCTCGTGCTCATGTGACCGCCCAGGCCGGTCGGACCGGTACGGCTGGACAGCCGGATGCAAGGTTACTTACCTTCGCCGTCCATGCGGATGCCGGTCGCAGGTGTTTACGTCCTGAGGGTGTGCGGAGCGTGTGCGAAGCTGCCGAACTGTTATGGCCTGGTTCAGGCATGGTGAAACACTGGGCAAGCTTCCATGTGGACGTCCGGGCGGCCGAGTGTCTTGGGCCGTTCCGGGCAGGAGCACGCGCGTGCTTCCCGTGTATCGGGTGGCACCAAGCACCAGTGACCGGTAAGTCGAGCGGTCATCCTGAGCACAGCAGTGATGGTCGACCCCTGCGGGAGGGACACAGTGGAGTCTGGCGCAGCGACGCGGGGCACGAAGCCGCGCGCAAAAGGCGGACAGTCCCTGAGTAACCAGCGCAAAGCACGCAATGGAACCACCCCGGTCGACACGGCGGCGCTGAACCGGTTGCTGGCGGCTCTGGTGTCGATGCGGGACGGCAATTTCCGCAAGCGCCTCACGGTCACCGGCGACGGCGTGATGGCCGAGATCGCCGCCGTGTTCAACGAGGTCGCCGACCGGAACCTGCACCTGACCGGGGAACTGGCGCGGGTGCGGCGCATGGTCGGACGTGAGGGCAAGCTCACGGAGCGGCTGGAGACAGGTGCGTGCGAGGGCTCCTGGGCGGCCGCGATCGACGCCTCCAATGCGCTCGTGGACGATCTCGCCCGTCCTGTCTCCGAGGTCAGCCGGGTGCTGTCGGCGGTGGCGGAGGGCGACCTCTCGCCGCGCATGGAACTGCGGGCTCCGGGGCCGGAGGGGACCGGGCATCCGCTGCGCGGGGAGTTCCTGAAGGTCGGGCGCACGGTCAACAACCTGGTCGATCAGCTGTCGACGTTCACCGACGAGGTCACGCGGGTCGCCAGCGAGGTGGGCACCGAGGGCAAGCTGGGTGGGCAGGCCCGGGTGCGCGGTATGTCCGGTTCGTGGAAGGACCTCACGGATTCGGTCAACACCATGGCCTACCGGCTGACGGCACAGGTGCGGGACATCGCGCTGGTGACCACGGCGGTCGCCAAGGGTGATCTGTCCCGGAAGGTCACGGTTCACGTGGCCGGCGAGATGCTGGAGCTGAAGGAAACCGTCAACACGATGGTGGACCAGCTCTCCTCCTTCTCCTCCGAGGTGACCCGCGTCGCCCGTGAAGTGGGCACCGAGGGCGAGCTGGGCGGCCAGGCGCAGGTGCCCGGTGTGGCCGGTGTATGGAAGGACCTCACCGATTCGGTGAACCTCATGGCCGGCAACCTGACGGCTCAGGTGCGCGGGATCGCCCAGGTCACGACAGCGGTCGCCAGCGGCGACCTGTCGCAGAAGGTGACCGTCTCGGCACGGGGCGAGGTCGCGCAGCTCGCCGAGACGATCAACCAGATGACCGAGACGCTGCGCACGTTCGCGGACGAGGTCACCCGCGTCGCCAACGAGGTCGGTGGCGAGGGCCGGCTCGGCGGTCAGGCGAATGTGCCGGGTGCGGCGGGAACGTGGAAAGACCTCACCGATTCGGTGAACACGGTCTTCCGGAATCTGACCACTCAGGTGAGGGACATCGCCGCCGTGACGACGGCGGTGGCCAGCGGTGACCTGTCGCAGAAGGTCACCGTCGACGTCGCCGGCGAGATGCTGGAGCTGAAGAACACCGTCAACGGGATGGTGGATCAGCTGTCCGCGTTCGGTTCCGAGGTCACGCGCGTGGCGCGGGAGGTCGGGGTCGAGGGTGAGCTGGGCGGCCAGGCACAGGTCCCGGGTGCCGCCGGCACCTGGAAGGACCTCACGGACTCCGTCAACACCGCGTTCCGGAATCTCACCGGACAGGTGAGGAACATCGCTCAGGTGACGACGGCGGTGGCCAACGGCGATCTGTCGCAGAAGGTCACCGTGGATGTGTCCGGCGAGATGCTCCAGCTGAAGAACACCGTGAACACGATGGTGGACCAGCTCTCGAACTTCGCCGAGCAGGTCACGCGCATGGCCCGGGACGTCGGCACCGAGGGCCGCCTCGGCGGCCAGGCCGTGGTGCCGGGCGTCAGCGGCACCTGGAAGGAACTCACCGACTCCGTCAACTTCATGGCGGGCAACCTCACCTCGCAGGTGCGGCAGATCGCCCAGGTGACGACGGCGGTGGCCCGCGGTGACCTGTCGCAGAAGATCGACGTGGACGCGCGCGGCGAGATCCTGGAGCTGAAGAACACCATCAACAACCTGGTGGACCAGCTCTCCGCCTTCGCGGAGCAGGTGACCCGGGTGGCCCGCGAGGTGGGTACGGAGGGCCGGCTCGGCGGTCAGGCGCAGGTGCCGGGTGTGGCCGGTGTGTGGCGTGACCTCACCGACTCCGTCAACGGCATGGCCGGCAACCTCACCACCCAGGTGCGGAACATCGCGCAGGTCGCGACGGCGGTGGCCCGCGGTGACCTGTCGCAGAAGATCGACGTGGACGCGCGCGGCGAGATCCTGGAGCTGAAGAACACCCTCAACACGATGGTGGACCAGCTCTCCAACTTCGCGGAGCAGGTGACCCGGGTCGCCCGCGAGGTGGGCACCGAGGGCATCCTCGGCGGCCAGGCCGAGGTCCAGGGTGTCTCCGGCACCTGGAAGGACCTCACGCAGTCCGTGAACTTCATGGCGAACAACCTGACCATCCAGGTGCGCAACATCGCCGAGGTCACGACGGCGGTCGCCAAGGGCGACCTGTCCAAGAAGATCACCGTCGACGCCAAGGGCGAGATCCTCGAACTCGTCACCACCGTCAACACGATGGTCGACCAGCTGTCGTCCTTCGCCGAGCAGGTGACCCGGGTGGCCCGCGAGGTGGGCACCGAGGGCATCCTGGGGGGTCAGGCGCACGTCCCCGGGGTCACGGGCATCTGGAAGGACCTCAACGACAACGTCAACCTCATGGCCAACAACCTGACCACGCAGGTGCGCAACATCTCGCAGGTCGCGGCGGCCGTCGCCAACGGCGACCTGACGCGGACGGTGACGATCGAGGCGCGCGGCGAGGTCGCGCAGCTGGCCGACACCTTCAACACGATGGTGAAGACGCTGAGCTCGTTCGCCGATCAGGTCACCAAGGTGGCCCGTGAGGTGGGCACGGACGGCATCCTGGGGGGTCAGGCGCACGTACCGGGTGTGGCAGGCACCTGGAAGGACCTCACCGAGTCCGTGAACCAGATGGCGTCCAACCTGACCGGCCAGGTGCGCAACATCGCCATGGTCACCACGGCCATCGCGAAGGGCGATCTGACCAAGAAGATCGACATCGACGCGCGCGGCGAGATCCTGGAGCTGAAGACCACCATCAACACGATGGTCGACCAGCTGTCCTCCTTCGCCGAGGAGGTCACCCGCGTGGCCCGCGAGGTGGGTACGGAGGGGCAGCTCGGCGGCCAGGCCCGCGTCCGGGACGTCGACGGCACCTGGCGCGACCTGACCGAGTCGGTGAACGAGATGGCCGGGAACCTGACCCGGCAGGTGCGCGCCATCGCGCGCGTGGCGACCGCGGTGACCCGCGGCGACCTCAATCTGAAGATCGATGTGGACGCCTCCGGCGAGATCCAGGAGCTGCAGGACTACATCAACAAGATGATCGCCAACCTGCGCGACACCACGATCGCCAACAAGGAGCAGGACTGGCTCAAGGGCAACCTGGCCCGTATCTCCGCTCTCATGCAGGGCCGGCGCGATCTGGAGGACGTGGCCTCGCTCATCATGAGCGAGCTGACGCCGGTGGTCTCCGCCCAGCACGGCGCGTTCTTCCTCGCCATGCCGCTCGTCGACGGCAAGGACCTGGGCACCGACGCGGACGGCGCCTACGAACTGCGCATGCTGGGCTCGTACGGCTACTCCATGGGCTCCATGCCGACGTCGTTCCGGCCGGGTGAGGCGCTCATCGGCACGGCCGCCATGGAGAGGCGCACGATCCTGGTGGAGAACGCGCCGAGCGGCTATCTGAAGATCTCCTCCGGGCTCGGCGAGGCGCCGCCCGCGCAGGTGATCGTCCTTCCTGTGCTCTTCGAGGCGAACGTGCTCGGTGTCATCGAGCTCGCCTCCTTCACGCCGTTCACGCAGATCCAGAAGGACTTCCTCAACCAGATCGCCGAGATGATCGCGACGAGCGTCAACACCATCTCCGTCAACACCAAGACCGAGGTGCTGCTGAAGCAGTCGCAGGAGCTGACCGAGCAACTCCGGCTGCGGTCGGAGGAGTTGGAGCAGCGGCAGAAGGCGCTCCAGGCGTCCAACGCCGAACTGGAGGACAAGGCCGAGCTGCTGGCCCAGCAGAACCGCGACATCGAGGTCAAGAACACCGAGATCGAAGAGGCGCGGCAGGTCCTGGAGGAGCGCGCCGAGCAGCTCGCCGTCTCCATGCGCTACAAGAGCGAGTTCCTCGCCAACATGTCGCACGAGCTGCGTACACCGCTCAACTCCCTGCTGATTCTGGCCAAGTTGCTCGCCGACAACGCCGAGGGCAACCTCTCGCCGAAGCAGGTCGAGTTCGCCGAGACCATCCACGGCGCCGGCTCCGACCTGCTCCAGCTGATCAACGACATCCTCGACCTGTCGAAGGTCGAGGCGGGCAAGATGGACGTCTCGCCGACGCGTATCGCGCTCGTCCAGCTCGTCGACTACGTGGAGGCCACCTTCCGGCCGCTGACCGCGGAGAAGGGGCTCGACTTCTCCGTACGGGTCTCCCCGGAGCTGCCCGCCACGCTGCACACCGACGAGCAGCGCCTCCTGCAGGTGCTGCGCAACCTCTTGTCCAACGCGGTGAAGTTCACCGACACAGGGGCCGTGGAGCTGGTCATCCGGCCCGCAGGCGCCGATGTCCCCGTGGCCATCCGGGAGCAGTTGCTGGAGTCCGGCTCGCTGCGCGACCCGGACGCGGAGGTGATCGCGTTCTCCGTGGCCGACACGGGCATCGGCATCGCGGCCAGCAAGATGCGGGTGATCTTCGAGGCGTTCAAGCAGGCGGACGGCACCACGAGCCGCAAGTACGGCGGTACGGGTCTGGGGCTGTCCATCTCGCGGGAGATCGCGCGGCTGCTCGGCGGCGAGATCCATGCGCAGAGCGAGCCCGGACGCGGCTCGACGTTCACGCTGTACCTGCCGCTGCACCCGAGCGAGCTGCCGCCGCACGGCTACTCGCAGCTCGCGCCCGCCATGGCGGCCGACGAGCTGCTGGCGTCCGAGGCGGAGCGCGCCGCGTCGGGCATCGAGACCCCGGCCGAGGTGAAGTCGTACCAGGAGACCCAGAACGGGCCTGCGGCGCTGTTCAGGCGCAGGCGCAGGGCGGTCTCCGCGAGCGCGCAGCAGTCGGGCGCGGAGGAGCAGTGGTCCGCGGACCAGCAGGAGCGGGTCGTGCCCCGGCAGGGCGTGCGGTTCGACAGCGAGAAGGTGCTGATCGTCGACGACGACATCCGTAACGTGTTCGCGCTCACCAGTGTCCTCGAGCAGCACGGCCTGTCGGTGCTGTACGCCGAGAACGGCCGCGAGGGCATCGAGGTCCTGGAACAGCACGACGATGTCGCGGTCGTTCTGATGGACATCATGATGCCCGAGATGGACGGGTACGCCACGACGACGGCGATCCGGCGGATGCCGCAGTTCGCGGGGCTGCCGATCATCGCACTGACCGCGAAGGCCATGAAGGGCGACCGGGAGAAGGCCATCGAATCGGGCGCCTCGGACTATGTGACCAAGCCGGTGGACCCCGATCATCTGCTGTCCGTGATGGAACAGTGGATGCGTGAGGAGTGACGTAATCCTGAATGTTCACTCGGAGTTGCTGAGTGAGTGCGACCGGGGCCGTGTAGAAGTGCGGTGCAGGGGGAACCTTCTGGTCTCCTGCTGCGTTTCTGCTATGTGCACAGTGACATCGCGGTGACAGGGTGTGGCGACAGGCGGGGTGCGGCTACGATGACCGGCACAAGGACGGGCGGCGCAAGGGAGTCGTCCCCTGGGGTGGCGTCGGGCGGCGTCACCTCGAGTCCTGAGGACAGGGGAGGCCCCAAGCCGGGGCGAGGAGGGCGGGCCATGGTGCAGAAGGCCAAGATCCTCCTGGTCGATGACCGGCCGGAGAATCTGCTGGCGCTGGAGGCCATCCTCTCCGCGCTCGATCAGACGCTGGTCAGGGCATCGTCCGGGGAGGAAGCGCTCAAGGCGCTGCTGACGGACGACTTCGCGGTGATTCTGCTGGACGTGCAGATGCCGGGAATGGACGGTTTCGAGACCGCCGCGCACATCAAGCGGCGCGAGCGGACCAGGGACATTCCGATCATCTTCCTGACCGCCATCAACCACGGCCCGCACCACACCTTCCGGGGGTATGCGGCGGGTGCGGTGGACTACATCTCCAAGCCGTTCGACCCGTGGGTGCTGCGCGCCAAGGTCTCGGTGTTCGTCGAGCTCTACATGAAGAACTGCCAGCTGCGCGAGCAGGCGGCTCTGCTGCGGCTCCAGTTGGAAGGCGGCGGCAAGTCCGCGGCCGGGGAGAGCAAGGAGCCCGCCGGACTCCTCGCCGAGCTGTCGGCGCGGCTCGCGGCGGTCGAGGAGCAGGCCGAGGCGCTGTCCAAGCAGCTCGACGACGACTCGGCGGACGCGGCGGCGGTCGCGACCGCGGCCCATCTCGAACGCAAACTCACGGGCCTGCGCAGGGCGCTGGACGCCCTTGAGCCGGGCGCGGGCAGCGGCGCCGCATCCGTGCCGTCCCAGAACTGAGCCAGGTGCTCCACGGGTTGCCCCGCGCGCCGAGAGGCGCTTGCGCGGGGCGGCCCGGATCCACTGTGTTTGGCCCGCCGTTGATTCCGCGTCAGTTCGGTGCCATGCCCCGAGCGACACGAACGGGTGAAGCAGTGGGCACGCGTGTCACCTGTCGCCTCCACCGGTAATCTCACACCCATGGCCTCACGTCCCGCAGCCAAGAAGTCGCCGGCGAAGAAGGCGGCCGCTCCGAGGAAGGCTTCGGCGAAGCAGGCCCCCGCGAAGAAAGCCGCCGCGAAGAAGGCGCCTGCGCGGAAGGCCGCGGCGAAGAAGCCCGCCCCCGCGCCGGCGCCCAGCCCGACCGGGGGCGTGTACCGACTCGTACGCGCCCTGTGGCTCGGGCTCGCGCACGCCGTCGGGGCCATGCTCCGCGGCATAGGACGAGGCGCGAAGGGGCTCGACCCGGCGCATCGCAAGGACGGCCTCGCGCTGCTGCTGCTCGCTCTCTCGCTGATCGTCGCCGCGGGCACCTGGGCCAGTCTGAGGGGCCCTGTCGGCGACCTCGTCGAGATTCTGGTGACCGGCGCCTTCGGCCGCCTGGACCTGCTCGTGCCGCTGCTGCTGGGCGCGATCGCCGTGCGCCTGATCCTGCACCCGGAGCGGCCGGAGGCCAACGGCCGCATCGTCATCGGTCTGTCCGCCCTGGTGATGGGCGTGCTCGGCCAGGTGCACATCGCCTGCGGCGAGCCCGCGCGCAGCGACGGCATGCAGGCCATAAGGGACGCCGGCGGGCTGATCGGCTGGGCCGCGGCCACCCCGCTGACGTACACGATGGGCGACGCCCTCGCCGTACCGCTGCTCGTCCTGCTCACGTTCTTCGGTCTGCTCGTGGTCACCGCCACGCCCGTGACCGCCATCCCGCAGAAGCTGCGGCGGCTCGGCGTGAAGCTCGGGATCCTGCACGACCTCGAGGACGACGACTTCACCGACGACGACGAACGCTACGACGACCAGTGGCGCGAGGCGCTGCCCCGCTCCCGGCGGCGCGAGCCCGCTCCCGAGGAGTACAACCCGGACGGCGCCGAGCAGGAGGCCCTGTCCCGCCGCCGCGGCCGCCCACGCCGTCCCTCCGTGCAGCCCGCCCTGGGCCGCGAGATGGACGCCGTGGACGTCGCCGCTGCCGCCGCTGCCGCCCTGGACGGGGCCGTCCTGCACGGCATGCCGCCGTCCCCGATCGTCGCCGACCTCACGCAGGGCGTGAGCGTGGGCGACCGCGCGGAGCCGACACCGACACCGACACCGACGCCGGTACCGGCCGCGCGCCCGAAGCAGGAGAAGCTCCCGACCGGCTCCACGGTGCCCGACCTGACCAAGTCGGCGCCCCCGGAGCACCGGGACCTCCCGCCGCGCGCCGAGCAGCTCCAGCTCTCCGGGGACATCACTTACGCGCTGCCGTCCCTGGACCTGCTCGAGCGCGGCGGGCCCGGCAAGGCGCGCAGCGCCGCCAACGACGCGGTGGTCGCCTCGCTCACGAACGTCTTCACCGAGTTCAAGGTCGACGCGGCCGTCACCGGCTTCACCCGCGGCCCGACGGTCACCCGGTACGAGGTCGAGCTCGGCCCCGCCGTGAAGGTCGAGCGGATCACCGCCCTGACCAAGAACATCGCCTACGCGGTCGCCAGTCCCGATGTGCGGATCATCAGCCCGATCCCCGGCAAGTCCGCGGTCGGCATCGAGATCCCGAACACCGACCGGGAGATGGTCAACCTCGGTGATGTGCTCCGTCTGGCGGAGGCCGCGGAGGACGACCACCCGATGCTGGTCGCGCTCGGCAAGGACGTCGAGGGCGGCTATGTGATGGCGAACATGGCGAAGATGCCGCACATGCTCGTCGCCGGCGCCACCGGGTCCGGCAAGTCGTCGTGCATCAACTGCCTGATCACCTCGATCATGATGCGGGCGACCCCCGAGGACGTGCGCCTGGTCCTGGTCGACCCCAAGCGCGTCGAGCTGACCGCGTACGAGGGCATTCCGCATCTGATCACACCGATCATCACCAACCCGAAGCGTGCCGCTGAGGCGCTCCAGTGGGTGGTGCGGGAGATGGACCTCAGGTACGACGACCTGGCGGCGTACGGCTTCCGGCACATCGACGACTTCAACGCCGCGATCAGGGACGGCAAGGTCAAGGCGCCCGAGGGCAGTGAACGCGAGCTGCAGCCCTACCCGTATCTGCTGGTGATCGTCGACGAGCTGGCCGACCTGATGATGGTCGCGCCGCGCGACGTCGAGGACGCGATCGTGCGCATCACCCAGCTCGCGCGTGCCGCCGGCATCCACCTGGTGCTCGCCACCCAGCGGCCGTCCGTGGACGTCGTGACCGGTCTGATCAAGGCGAACGTGCCCTCCCGGCTCGCCTTCGCCACCTCGTCCCTGGCCGACTCGCGCGTCATCCTCGACCAGCCCGGCGCCGAGAAGCTCATCGGCAAGGGCGACGGGCTCTTCCTGCCGATGGGCGCGAACAAGCCGACCCGTATGCAGGGCGCCTTCGTGACCGAGGAGGAGGTCGCGGCGGTCGTCCGGCACTGCAAGGAGCAGATGGCGCCCGTCTTCCGGGACGACGTCACGGTCGGCAGCAAGCAGAAGAAGGAGATCGACGAGGACATCGGCGACGATCTCGACCTGCTGTGCCAGGCGGCCGAACTGGTGGTCTCCACGCAGTTCGGGTCCACCTCGATGCTCCAGCGCAAGCTGCGCGTCGGCTTCGCCAAGGCGGGACGGCTGATGGACCTCATGGAGTCGCGCAACATCGTCGGTCCGAGCGAGGGCTCCAAGGCGCGGGATGTTCTGGTGAAACCCGATGAACTGGACGGAGTGCTCGCCCTGATCCGTGGGGAGTCTCAACCGTAGGGATCCGGGCGGTCCCGGTTCGCCGCACGAGTGGGCTGCCCGAGTGAGTCCGTCCGCGCCCTGCGGCGCGCCCGACTGCTCGGCCGTGACCCACTCGTAAGCGAGCCGTGAGCAACCGTTTCCCTTGGACGCACGTCAAGTTGAGGGAGGGGCAGGTATATCTCCCACCATCAGGATGACCGGCCATTCTGATGGCGTACAAAGTCCCACCGCCCGGTTGCCCCACCCTTTCGTACCCCCCCTAGACTGAACTTCCAGCACAGGTGGCTGAACGCTCGAAAGGCGCCCCGTGTCCATCGGCAACTCCTCTGACGGCAACTCCCCTGAAGACGCACGTCCGTTCGATGACGACCGCGAAGACGCCACCGCGTCGGAGCGCCCTTCGATCGGCCGGGCCCTGCAAGAGGCGCGCATCGCGGCTGGGCTGACCGTCGACGACGTCAGCAACGCCACCCGCGTCCGTGCCGCCATCGTGCAAGCGATCGAACAGGACAATTTCGGCCCCTGCGGCGGCGACGTCTACGCGCGGGGTCACATTCGCACGCTCGCCCGCGAGGTGCACCTCGACCCGGCTCCCCTGCTGGAGCAGTTCGCCGCCGAGCACGGCGGAACGCCCGCCCCGACCCCCGCGAGCCCGCTCTTCGACGCGGAACGCATCCGGCCCGAGCGGCGCGGGCCGAACTGGACCGCGGCCATGGTCGCGGCGATCGTCGCGGTGATCGGCTTCGTCGCGTTCACAGTGGTCAACGGCACCGGCGGCGACGACAGTGGCAAGACGCAGGTCGCCGAGGGCTCCACGCCGACCATCGGCAAGCCCGCCTCGCCCACGCCCAAGAGCAGCAAGCCGGCCGAGCAGAAGCCCGCGCCGTCCGACAGCGCCATCGCCGCCGCGCCGCGGGACAAGGTGACGGTCCAGGTGAGCGCCACCGACGGACGCAGCTGGATCTCCGCCAAGGACCACAGCGGCCGGACCCTGTTCGACGGACTGCTCCAGAAGGGCGACTCGCAGACCTTCCAGGACCAGGAGAAGATCGACCTGGTCCTCGGTGATGCGGGCGCCGTTCAGCTGTACGTCAACGGCAAGCAGATCCAGGACAACTTCCAGCCCGGCCAGGTCGAGCGCCTGACCTACACGAAGGGCGACCCCGTCAGCGGCTGACGGACGGCCGCTGAGCGCCCCGATCAGGCGCACACGGGATGCCCAGGGGTACACACACGACGGGGTTGGCCAAGATCGGCCAACCCCGTCGACGTGGGCTGTCAGCGGGACGAAGTAGTCTAGAGCCCATGCCTGAACGCCGTACCGTCGCACTCGTCACCCTTGGCTGCGCCCGTAACGAGGTGGACTCGGAGGAGCTCGCAGGCCGTTTGGAGGCGGACGGCTGGCAGCTCGTGGAGGATGCCGAGGACGCCGACGTCGCCGTCGTGAACACCTGTGGCTTCGTGGAAGCCGCGAAGAAGGACTCCGTCGACGCCCTGCTGGAGGCCAACGACCTCAAGGGCCACGGCAGAACCCAGGCCGTCGTGGCGGTGGGCTGCATGGCCGAGCGGTACGGCAAGGAGCTCGCCGAGGCCCTGCCGGAGGCCGACGGCGTGCTCGGCTTCGACGACTACGCGGACATCTCGGACCGCCTCCAGACCATTCTGAACGGCGGCATCCACGCCTCGCACACCCCCCGCGACCGGCGCAAGCTGCTGCCGATCAGCCCGGCGGAGCGACAGGAGTCGGCCTCCTCGGTCGCGCTCCCGGGGCACGGTCCGGCCGACCTTCCGGAGGGTGTCGCCCCCGCCTCGGGTCCCCGTGCGCCGCTGCGGCGCCGCCTGGACGGCTCTCCGGTCGCCTCGGTGAAGCTCGCCTCCGGCTGCGACCGGCGCTGCTCCTTCTGCGCCATCCCCTCGTTCCGCGGGTCCTTTATCTCGCGCCGTCCCAGCGATGTGCTGAACGAGACACGGTGGCTGGCCGAACAGGGCGTGAAGGAGATCATGCTGGTCTCCGAGAACAACACCTCCTACGGCAAGGACCTCGGTGACATCCGCCTCCTGGAGTCGCTGCTGCCCGAGCTCGCCGAGGTCGACGGCATCGAGCGTGTTCGCGTCAGCTACCTCCAGCCCGCCGAGATGCGGCCCGGCCTCATCGACGTGCTCACCTCCACCCCCAAGGTCGTGCCCTACTTCGACCTGTCCTTCCAGCACTCCGCGCCCGGTGTCCTGCGGGCGATGCGGCGCTTCGGCGACACAGACGGCTTCCTGGAGCTGCTGGACACCATCAGGAGCAAGGCGCCGCAGGCGGGCGTGCGCTCCAACTTCATCGTGGGCTTCCCCGGCGAGAGCGAGTCCGATCTGGCCGAGCTGGAGCGCTTCCTGAACGGTGCGCGGCTGGACGCGATCGGTGTCTTCGGCTACTCCGACGAGGAGGGCACGGAGGCCGCGACCTACGACGGCAAGCTCGACCAGGACGTCGTCGCCGAGCGGCTCGCCCATGTCTCCCGCCTGGCCGAGGAGCTGGTGTCCCAGCGCGCCGAGGAGCGCCTCGGAGAGACCGTGCACGTGCTCGTGGAATCGGTGGACGAGGCGGAGGGCGCCTACGGCCGCGCCGCGCACCAGGCTCCGGAGACGGACGGCCAGGTGCTGTTCACGAGGAGCGAGGGCTTGCGGCCGGGCCGTATGGTCGAGGCGAAGGTGGTCGGTACGGAAGGTGTCGATCTGGTGGCCGAGCCGCTCGAGGGCTCGCTCGGCTGTCCTGAGGAGGGCAGATGACGGGAATCCCGGCATCCGCGGCGGGCGGCTCCTCCGGTGGGCGCAGGGCGGTCACCGCGCCGGGCGGCCCCGGTACCGCGGCCATGTCCGGCGGCGAAGCGGCCAAAGGGCCGTCCGGGCTGCCGGCCCGTGCCCCGGACGCGGACGCTGCCAAGGAGGGCGCACGGTCGGCGCGGGGCGTCAAGCTGACGGCCGTCGTGGTCAACCAGGCCAGCGTCTGGAACGTCGCCAACCTCCTGACGATGCTGCGTCTGCTCCTTGTCCCGGGCTTCGTCGCGCTGATGCTGGCGGGCGGCGGGTACGACCCGGCGTGGCGCTCCCTCGCCTGGGCGGCGTTCGCCATCGCCATGATCACCGACCTGTTCGACGGGCATCTGGCGCGGACGTACAACCTCGTCACCGACTTCGGGAAGATCGCCGATCCGATCGCGGACAAGGCGATCATGGGCGCGGCCCTGATCTGCTTGTCCGGTCTGGGCGACCTGCCGTGGTGGGTGACGGGAGTCATTCTGGGCCGTGAGCTCGGCATCACCCTGCTGCGCTTCCTGGTGATCCGCTACGGCGTGATCCCGGCGAGCCGCGGCGGCAAGCTGAAGACACTCACCCAGGGCGTGGCCGTCGGCATGTACGTCCTGGCGCTCACCGGGTGGCTCGCGACCCTGCGGTTCTGGGTGATGGCCGCGGCGATCGTGCTGACCGTCGTCACCGGGCTCGACTATGTGAGACAGGCCATCGTGCTGCGCAGGCGCGGAATCGCCGAGCGCCGGGCCGCGGCCGGGGAGGCCGAGCGGTGAACCCCGTGGCCGCCGAAGCGCTCCGGCTACTCACGGTGAGGGGTGAGACCCTCGCTGTGGCCGAGTCGCTGACCGGTGGTCTGGTGGCCGCGGAGATCACGGCGGTGTCCGGCGCGTCCAAGGTCTTCCGCGGCTCCGTGACCGCGTACGCCACCGATCTCAAGCGTGATGTCCTCGGGGTCGACGGCACTCTCCTGGATGAGCGCGGGGCGGTGGATCCGCAGGTGGCGGCCCAGATGGCGGCCGGCGTACGGAAAGTGCTCGGCGCCGACTGGGGGCTCGCGACGACCGGTGTCGCCGGTCCGGAGCCCCAGGACGGACAGCCGGTCGGCACCGTCTTCGTGGCCGTGCACGGGCCCTCGGCGGAGATGTCCGGCGAACTCGGGGGCGGGAAAGTCGCCTCTCTGCGGTTGAACGGTGACCGTGCGGAAATCCGTATGGAGAGTGTACGGAGCGTACTCGGATTGCTCCTGAAGGAGCTTACGGGCGAACAGACCGGGAATGAGCGGGCACAGGATACGGAACAGAACGGGGGGACTTGATGTTTGCAGCCCTGAGTGAACACAACAGCGCTCCCCGCACGGCCGCGGCGCAAGGCGGTACGGTGGGGCGTGAAGGATGCGGTTTCGCGGTCCGAGGAGGGAGCCACCGATGATTCTGCTCCGTCGCCTGCTGGGTGACGTGCTGCGTCGGCAGCGCCAGCGCCAGGGCCGTACTCTGCGCGAAGTCTCCTCGTCCGCCCGAGTTTCGCTCGGCTATCTCTCCGAGGTGGAGCGGGGGCAGAAGGAGGCGTCCTCCGAACTGCTCTCCGCGATCTGCGACGCGCTGGACGTACGGATGTCCGAGCTCATGCGGGAAGTGAGCGACGAGCTCGCACTCGCCGAGCTGGCACAGTCGGCAGCGGCCACCGCACCGGTGCCCGCACCGGTGCGTCGCCCGATGCTGAATTCCGTGTCTGTCGCCGGTGTCCCACCGGAACGGGTCACGATCAAGGCGCCCAGCGAGGCAGTGGACGTGGTCGCCGCCTGATCCTCACACGCGTGGGCGGGTGAGGCGGCGATATCTGCGAGAGCCCCGGCCGGGGCCACTCCGGGAGGACCGGAGGGGCGCGGCCGGGGCTCTGGTGCGTCTGGATCCGGAGCGGGCCCCCGGCGCGCGGGCCCGCCGGGGGCGCGCGAGGGCGCTCCGTGCTTCCTCGGGCGGGGCGGGGCCTGCGGTGATGGCGGCCCGGTGGGCGGCCGGCCCCGTTTGCCGGGGCCGGGTGGTGCGGTCATGGTGGAAGAGCGGGGCTCGGGACCGCACGAACGCTCACGGAGGATCACCGATGTACGTCGTGAAGAGCCCGCTGGCCGACCCTGACCTCAAGACGGTCTCCGAGGCGCTGCAGGGAGCCCTGGTCGATCTCCTGGACCTCTCCCTTGTGGCGAAGCAGGTGCACTGGAACGTGATCGGACCGCGCTTCCGCTCCATCCACCTGCAACTGGACGAGGTGGTCGACAGCGCACGGCGTCACTCCGACACGGTGGCGGAGCGGGCCTCGGCCCTCGGTGTCCCGCCGGACGGGCGTGCCGCGACGGTCGCCCAGGGCAGCGGCATCGGCTCTGTGCCGCAGGGCTGGGTCAAGGACACGGACGCCGTCGGCACGCTCGTGTCCGCGCTGGGCTCGGTGATCGGGCGCATGCGCGAGCGGGTGGGGTCGACCGCCGAGGCCGACCCCGTGAGCCAGGACCTCTTCATCGCCATCACCGCGGACCTCGAGAAGCACCACTGGATGTTCCAGGCGGAGAACGGGTGAGGGCCCGGCTCCCAGGGGCCCCGCTGCCGGACGGGACAGGCGGCGGGTGAAGGCTGTGCGCGGCGTGCGCCGTGTGCGACGGATGCCGGGGGAATGCGCTGGGTCCGGTGCGCCTGTGTGCCGCTGGTGCGCCCTCCCAGGCCTGGACGGGCCCCGTCTAGGGTCGGGTTCCTCGGGTTGGAGGTGAGGCCATGGCGGGGCGCACAGCTCGCTGGGGGGCGAGGCTGGCGCTGGGTGCGCTGTGGTGGTGGGGGGTGCTTCGACTCGTGCTGGCACCCGACGCGGGGGTGCTGGAGGGGGCGGTCGCGATCAGCGGATGGGGGCTGAGTCTGCTGCCGGTGCACTGTGTGCCGAAGTCTCGGGCCGAGGGGGCGGCCGGGTCGGACCAGTGGGCCAGGGCCTGGCGGCGGTGGCGTACCGCGTGGGCGCGCGGGAGGGGCGCGCAACCCAGGTGAGGGGGTGGGGCGCGGGGGAGCGGACGGACCGGCAGGACCGCCCCCAGGGGTGGTCAGGGGACCTCTGGAAGCGGTCCGCGGTCATCCCTTCCGCGCGTCATCCCCTCACAGGGGTCACCAGGGCATGGCCACTCCGCCGTTCGGGCGGAGAATCTGGCCCGTGGTGAAGGATGCGGCGTCGCAGGCCAGGTGCAGGACCGCGTGGGCGACGTCCTCCGGTCGGCCTACCCGGCGGAGCGGCGACAGGTGGGCCATGAAGGCCTCCGTCTGCTCCTGTGTCCCACCGTGCCGGTCGGTCATCGGCGTACGGGTCCATCCAGGGGCCACCGCGTTGACCCGGATCCCGTGCGGCCCGATCTCGGTCGCCAGAGTCTTCGTGAGCTGCACCACCGCCGCCTTCGCCGCGCCGTAACAGAGCAGCCCTGGACCTCCGGTGTCGACGGCGCCCGACGCCATCGTGACGATGCTGCCACGGGTACCGTCGGCGATCATGCGCAGGGCCGCCTCCTGGCAGGCGTGCAGCACGCCCTTGAAGTTGACGGCCAGCACCCGGTCGAGGTCCTCGTCCCGGGTCTCCAGCACGGGGCTGCTGTGCATGATCCCGGCGATGGCCGCCATCACGTCGAGCCGCTCGCAGGCGGCGACCGCCTGCTTGAGCTGCGCCCGGTCGGTCACGTCGAGGAGGTGGGTGCGGGCCGTGCCGCCGAGGTCCTTGATCAGGGTCGCCGTCCCGTGCAGCCCCTGCGGGTCGCGGTCCGCGCAATGCACGGTCGCGCCGGTCTGGGCGAGCAGCACGGCCGAAGCCCGGCCGATGCCGCTGGCGGCGCCGGTGACGAATGCGGTGCGTCCGCTGAGGTCGTACGCCGTGACGGGCATGACAGCGACGGTACGAGTATTCCTGACGGTCCGTCAATTACCGGTGCGGGAGCGGCTGCCACGGGGCTCGGCCCGCATCGGGGCCGGCTCAGGTGCCGGGCCCGACTGGCAGGCCGGGCACCAGTAGGTGGGACGCTCCCGGGAGCCGTCGCCCTGGTCGGCGACGCGGACGGAGGTGCCGCAGCGCAGACAGGGGCGGGGCGCGCGGCCGTAGACGAAGAGGTTCTGCTCGCGCCGCCCCGTGATGTTGCGGGCCGGGCGGTCGCGGTTGGCCTCCAGGAGCCTCTTGGCGAGGGCGGGGACGCGAGAGGCGTGCTCGGCCGGGAGGGCGCCGACGGGAAGCCAGGGAGTCACCCGCAGCAGGAAGCAGAGCTCGCTCTTGTAGATGTTGCCGATGCCGGCGAGGTTGCGCTGGTCGAGCAGCGCCTCGCCGAGCGGGCGGGCGGGGTCGCCCAGCAGGTTCTCCAGCGCCCGGTCGGCATCCCAGTCGGGGCCCAGCAGGTCGGGGCCGAGATGGCCCACGGCGCGCTGCTCGTCGGTGGTGCGGAGCAGCTCCAGGATGGGCAGACGGTAGCCGACCGCGGTGCGGTCGGCGGTGCCGAGGATCGCCCGGATCTGGTGGGCGGGCCCGCCGCTCCAGCGCTGGCCCGGTGCGTAGATCTTCCACGCGCCGTCCATCTTCAGATGCGAGTGCAGCGTCAGCCCGCCCTCGATACGGGTGAGGAGGTGCTTGCCGCGCGGGGTGACGTCCAGGACCGTACGGCCGGTCAGATCGGTCGTGGCGTACTTGGGCACCCGGAGGTCGGAGCGGGTCAGCACCTTGCCCGCGAGCGCCGCGTGCAGACGCTTCGCGGCTTGGTGGACCGTGTCTCCTTCGGGCATGCGTCAAGGGTGACACGTCGCGGTCGCGGTCCGGCAGGGCGCCACCCGCCAGGGGCGCGGTGGGCCGGGCTCAGGCCCGGATCCGCAGCCCCCGCGGGGTGGCGATGAAGCCCGCACCTTCCAGGAGCACGCCGAACGGTGACGACAAGGCGGAGGCGCCGTTGACCCGTTCGACCGTCACCGTGCCCAGCGAACCGGCGCGTGCCGCTGCCCCGAGGGCCTCGGCGGCCGCCCGCAGCCGGGCGTCGTCCGTCGCCTTGGCCTCCGGATCGCCGGGCCATGTCAGCAGGGTCTTGCCGCCCCGCTCCATGTACAGCGCCAGCTCACCGTCGACCAGGACCACGAGTGAACCGGCCTTGCGCCCGGGCTTGTGCCCCGCGCCTTCTGGCGGCTCGGGCCAGGCGAGCGCGGCACCGTAGGTGTTCGCCGGGTCGGCGGCCGCCAGGACCACGCTCCGGGCCGGGCCGTGGGAACGGGTGCGGTGGGGCGGCAGACCCGATCCGTACTGTCCGTACGGGGAAGGGGAGCCGGACCCCATGGCGGGAGAGCCCGAGCGCGGGCCTCCGAACCCCGGCGCGGACAACGGATCCTGCCCTGCCGGGTCCGAGGCGAAGGGGTCGCCGAAGACGTCGTCGAACGGGTCCTGCGGGCCTTCGTGGCCGCCGGTGCCGAATGCCGCGCCCGAGCCGCCGAAGGGGTCGTCGCCCGCGCCGGGAGTTCCGGTGGGGCCGAACGGGCGTGTGCGGTCTGCGGAGTGCCCGAAACCGTTCCCGTCGGCAGGCCCTGTGCCCGCGCCGGGCAGGGGCTCGCCCCGATCGCGTGCGTTCGACACCGCGCGCAGCCGGTCCACCGCGCCGTCCATCGCGAACTGCGCCGCGCCGAGTCCCTCGACCACATAGCCGCGCCGTGCCTGACCGCTCTCCTCGAACGCGGACAGCACGCGGTACACGGCGGAGAAGCCTCCCTCGACACCCTCCGCGGCGACCGCGCCGCGGGTCACCACGCCGTGCCGGTCCAGCAGCGTCCGGGCCAGGGCGTGGGCGCGGACGGTGGCGTCGGACTCGCGGGAGGACAGCAGGGACCAGCGGCCCGCCACGGTCGGCGGTCCCGTACGGGACTGGGGGCGTGCGGCAGCCGTCAGCGAGCCGTACCGGCCGCGCGGCATCGCGCGCTTGGCGCGGTGGGCGGTGGACCCCGCGGTGCGGCCCGAGCCGAGCAGCGCGCGCATGGGCGCCAGGGTGTCGTTCGTCAGGCGCCCCGACCAGGCCAGGTTCCAGACGGCGTCGGCCAGTTGGGGATCCGTCACGTCCGGGTGCGTGGTGGCGCGGACCTGGTCGGCGATCTGGCGGAAGAACAGGCCGTAGCCGCCCGAAAGGGCGTCCAGCACCGACTGGTGGAGGGCGGTCAGTTCCAGGGGGTGCGGGGCGGGCAGCAGCAGCGGTGCCGCGTCCGCCAGGTAGAGGGAGATCCACCCGTCCTTGCCGGGCAGTGCGCCCGCGCCGGCCCACACCACCTCGCCGGCGGCCGTGAGTTCGTCCAGCATCCCGGGCGTGTAGTTGGAGACGCGGGAGGGCAGAACGAGCTTCTCCAGCGCGGATGCGGGCACGGACGCACCCTGCAACTGTTCGATCGCCCGCACCAGTCCGTCGACGCCCCGCAGTCCGTGCCCGCTGCCGACGTGCTGCCACTGCGGCAGGAACTGCGCCAGCGCCGCCGGAGGCACCGGCTCCAGCTCGTGCCGCAGCGCCGCCAGGGAGCGGCGCCGCAGTCTGCGCAGCACCGCCGCGTCGCACCACTCCTGGCCGATGCCCGCCGGATGGAACTCCCCCTGGACGATCCGGCCGGACGCCGCGAGCCGTTGCAGTGCGCCCTCGGTCACGGCCACCCCGAGACCGAACCGTGCGGCGGCGGTGGCCGATGTGAAGGGGCCGTGGGTGCGCGCGTACCGCGCCAAGAGGTCGCCGAGCGGGTCCTTGACCGGCTCGGTGAACGCCTCGGGCACGCCCACCGGCAGCGCCGTGCCCAGCGCGTCGCGCAGCCGGCCCGCGTCCTCGATGGCGGCCCAGTGGTACGTGCCCGAGATACGGACCCTGATCGCGCGGCGGGCGGCGGCCAGCTCCTCCACCCACTGCGGCGCGGCCCCCCGTTCGCTCAGTTCGGACTCGGTGAGCGGGCCCAGCAGCCGCAGCACGTCCGCGACCGACTCGACGTCCTTGACGCGCCGGTCCTCGGTCAGCCACTGCAGCTCGCGCTCCAGCTCGGTCAGCACCTCGGCGTCGAGCAGCTCGCGCAGCTCCGCCTGCCCCAGCAGCTCGGCCAGCAGCCGGGAATCCAGCGACAGCGCGGCCGCGCGCCGTTCGGCCAGCGGCGAGTCCCCCTCATAGAGGAACTGCGCGACGTATCCGAACAGGAGCGAGCGGGCGAACGGGGACGGCTCCGGGGTGGTGACCTCCACGAGCCGCACCTTGCGGGACTCGATGTCGCCCATCAGCTCGACGAGGCCCGGGACGTCGAAGACGTCCTGAAGGCACTCGCGTACCGCCTCGAGGACGATCGGGAACGAACCGAACTCGCTCGCCACCTGCAGCAGTTGGGCCGCGCGCTGGCGCTGCTGCCACAGCGGGGTGCGTCGGCCCGGGTTGCGGCGCGGCAGCAGCAGCGCGCGGGCGGCGCACTCGCGGAACCGGGACGCGAACAGCGCCGAGCCGCCGACCTGGTCGGTGACGATCTGGTCGACCTCCCCCTTGTCGAAGGCGACCTCCGCCGCACCGACGGGCGCCTGCTCGGCGTCGTACTCCGTGCCTGCCTTCACCGGCTCCTGGTCGAGCAGGTCGAGCCCCATCAGATCGGCGTCCGGCAGACGCAGCACGATTCCGTCGTCGGCGTGCATGACCTGGGCGTCCATGCCGTACCGCTCGGACAGCCGGGCGCCCAGCGCGAGTGCCCAGGGGGCGTGGACCTGGGCGCCGAAGGGCGAGTGCACCACGACCCGCCAGTCGCCCAGCTCGTCCCGGAACCGTTCGACGACGATCGTGCGGTCGTCCGGGACGTGACCGCAGGCCTCGCGCTGCTCAGTCAGGTACGACAGCACGTTGTCCGCGGCCCAGGCGTCGAGGCCCGCTGCCAGCAGCCGCAGCCGGGCCTCCTCCTCGGGCAGCGAGCCGACCTCGCGCAGGAACGCTCCCACCGCGCGGCCCAGCTCCAGCGGGCGGCCCAGCTGGTCGCCCTTCCAGAAGGGCAGCCGGCCCGGGACACCGGGCGCGGGGGAGACCAGGACCCGGTCGCGCGTGATGTCCTCGATCCGCCAGGAGCTGGTCCCCAGCGTGAACACGTCGCCGACCCGGGACTCGTAGACCATCTCCTCGTCCAGCTCGCCGACCCGGCCGCCCCCCTTCTTCGGGTCGGCCCCGGCCAGGAAGACCCCGAAGAGCCCGCGGTCCGGGATCGTGCCCCCGGACGTGACGGCGAGGCGCTGGGCACCCGGACGGCCGCTGATCGTGCCCGCGACCCGGTCCCACACCACACGCGGCCGCAGCTCCGCGAAGGCGTCGGAGGGATAACGGCCCGCGAGCATGTCCAGCACCGCCGTGAACGCCGACTCGGGGAGCGAGGCGAAGGGGGCCGCCCGCCGGACCACCGCGAGCAGGTCGTCGAACTGCCAGGTGTCCAGTGAGGTCATGGCGACGAGCTGCTGGGCGAGCACGTCCAGCGGGTTCGCCGGGACCTTCAGCGACTCGATGGAGCCGGACCGCATCCGCTCGGTGACCACGGCGGCCTGGACGAGGTCGCCGCGGTACTTGGGGAAGACCACGCCGGTGGAGACGGCGCCGACCTGGTGTCCGGCGCGGCCCACGCGCTGCAGCCCGGAGGCCACGGACGGCGGCGACTCGACCTGGACGACCAGGTCCACCGCGCCCATGTCGATGCCCAGCTCGAGGCTGGAGGTGGCGACCACGGCGGGCAGCCGTCCCGCCTTCAGGTCCTCCTCGACCAGGGCGCGCTGCTCCTTGGAGACCGAACCGTGGTGGGCGCGGGCGAGCACCGGGGGCGCGCCCTGGGCCGCGCCCGAGCCGCCCATCAGCTGGGCGGGGGAGTGATGTTCCTCCAGCGGCTCGCCGGTCGCCCTCTCGTAGGCGATCTCGTTCAGCCGGTTGCACAGCCGCTCCGCGAGGCGGCGGGAGTTGGCGAACACGATCGTGGAGCGGTGGGCCTGGACCAGGTCGGCGATGCGTTCCTCGACGTGCGGCCAGATGGACGGGCGCTCCTTGCCCTCACCGCCGTCGCTGACCGGTGAGCCGCCCAGCTCGCCCAGGTCCTCGACGGGGACCACGACGGAGAGGTCGAACTCCTTGCCGGACTCGGGCTGGACGATCTCCACCTTGCGCTGCGGGGAGAGGAAGCGGGCGACCTCGTCCACCGGGCGCACGGTGGCGGACAGGCCGATGCGGCGCGCGGGCCTGGGCAGCAGCTCGTCGAGCCGCTCCAGAGAGAGCGCCAGATGCGCGCCCCGCTTGGTGCCCGCCACGGCGTGCACCTCGTCCAGGATCACCGTCTCCACGCCCGTGAGCGCGTCGCGGGTGGCCGACGTCAGCATCAGGAACAGGGACTCGGGGGTGGTGATCAGGATGTCGGGCGGACGCGTGGCCAGGGCGCGGCGCTCGGCGGCGGGGGTGTCGCCGGAGCGGATGCCTACCTTCACCTCGGGCTCGGGCTGTCCGAGCCGCACCGACTCGTGGCGGATACCGGTGAGCGGGCTGCGCAGATTCCGCTCCACGTCCACCGCGAGGGCCTTCAGCGGAGACACGTACAGCACCCGGCAGCGCTTCTTGGGGTCGGCGGGCGGCGGCGTGGACGCCAGCTGGTCGAGGGCGGCGAGGAACGCGGCCAGTGTCTTGCCGGAACCGGTCGGGGCGACCACGAGCACGTCCGAACCCTCGGCGATGGCACGCCACGCCCCGGCCTGGGCGGCGGTGGGCGCGGAGAACGCCCCCGTGAACCAGCCGCGGGTCGCGGGGGAGAAGCCGTAGAGAGCTCGGTGTGCGGGACTGGGCATGCTGTCAATCCTGCACCCGTCCACTGACAATCCCGTCCGGCCTGTGCAACCTCGGGACGAGAGGGCGAGGGGTGCGGTCCGGGACGTGCCGCAGAATGGCTCCATGGCAGGTTCCGGGGAGCGGGCGCGGCACTGGCAGTACGAGGAGTTGCCCGGAGTCGACCTGCTGCGCGCCCGCTACATCCGTAAGACCTTCGTACGGCACACGCACGAGAACTTCGTGATCGCGGCCATCGCCGACGGAGTCGAGATCTTCCACCACGGAGGCACGGACCAGTACGCGGGCCCCGGCGCCCTGGCCCTGGTCAACCCGGACACCCCGCACACGGGCCGGGCCGGCGCACCCGAGGGCTGGCGGTACGGGGCCGTCTACCCGTCGCCGGAACTGGTGGCCGAGATCGCCGCCGAGACCACGGCCATCCGCGGCACCCCCGGGTTCGCGAGCCCGGTGCTGGAGGACCCGTACACCGTCGGCCTGGTCCACGAGGTGCTCCGGGCCGCCGACGAGGGCAACGCACTCGCCGCCGACACCCTGCTGCGGGTCGCCGTGACCCGGCTGCTGCGGCTCAACGGTGGGCCGCTGCCCCAGCGCACCGTGCGCACCGCGGGCGCCCGCGCCGCCGCACGCGCGCGTGCCGTGCTCGAGGAGCGGATGGCCGAGCCGCCGAGCCTGGAACGGCTCGCCGCCGACCTCGGCACCAGCCCTTTCGCGCTGCTGCGCGCCTTCCGGGACACGTTCGGCATGCCGCCGCACACCTGGCTGACCGACGCCCGGGTCCGCCGGGCCCGGCGCCTCCTGGACGCCGGCGTGGCACCCGCCGAGGCCGCCGTCACCGTGGGATTCACCGATCAGCCGCACCTCAACCGCCACTTCACCCGTATCGTCGGCGTCCCGCCCGGGGCCTACCAGCGCGAGCGAACGGGCGAGGGCCCGCGTCGCCGGGGGCGCAAGAACGTACAAGACCTCCGGGACGGCCTGCCCGTAGCGTCCCCGCCGTGGCAGAACAGACCGCACTCGCGGACATACACGGGGAGGACGGCGGAAAACCGGACGCCGCCGTCGTCAGGGACGCCCTCGGCGTAGGGGTCGCCGTAGGGCTGTCCGGCTTCGCCTTCGGAGTGACCTCGGCCGGCAGCGGGCTGACGCTGCTGCAGACGTGCGCGCTCAGCCTCCTGGTGTTCACCGGCGCCTCGCAGTTCGCCCTCGTGGGCGCCCTCGCCGCCGGGGGCAACCCGTTCACGGCGGCCGCGGGCGCCTTCTTCCTGGGTGTGCGCAACGCGTTCTACGGGCTGCGGCTGTCGCAGTTGCTCGCTCTCCCGCGCGCGATGCGGCCGCTGGCCGCCCAGTGGGTGATCGACGAGACCACCGCGGTCGCGCTCGCCCAGCCGACGCGCCGGAGCATCCGGATCGGCTTCACCGTCACCGGGCTCACCCTCTACGTCCTGTGGAACCTGACCACGCTTCTCGGGGCCGTGGGCGCGCGGGCCATCGGGGACACGGACGCGTGGGGTCTGGACGCCGCCGGACCCGCGGTCTTCCTGGCGCTGCTCGCGCCGATGCTGAGCACCACCACGGAGCGCGCCGTGGCGGGTGCCGCCGTGGTGCTGGGACTCGGACTGCTGCCGGTGCTGCCCGCCGGCGTACCCGTCCTGGTGGCGGCGCTGGCGGCCCCGGCCGTCCTCTGGGCGCGGGGGCGGCGTCGCGCCCCGGGCGGGCCCGGGGCGGCGACCGCCGACGATGTACCGCACTCGCAGGGGGGAGACCGTTGAACGTCTGGATCGCGATCGGTGTGACCGCGGTGGGCTGCTATGCGGTCAAGCTCATCGGTCTTCTCGTGCCCGCGGGATTCCTGGAGCGGCCACTGGTGCGGCGACTCGCGGCCCTGCTCCCCGTGGCCCTGCTGGCCGCCCTCACGGCTCAGCAGACCTTCGCCGACGGCCGGGACGTCGTCCTGGACGCACGGGCGGCGGGGCTGGCCGCTGCCGCCCTCGCGTTGCTCCTGCGCGCCCCCTTCCTGCTCGTCGTCGCGGCAGCCGTCATCGTGACGGCGGGGGTGCGGGCGATCGCGGGCTGAGCGGCCGGGCTGCCGGCACGCACGCCATAGCGGCGCTCGCGCGCCCAGGCAGCGGGCGTAGGGCGTAGGGCGTAGGGGGACAGCGCTCGCGCACATGGACGGCACGCACATACCGGCGGCGCGCGTACCGGACGCGTGGGTCCTGGGGGCGGCGCGCCGTCAGTCCCGGAAGCCGTCAGCCGATGAAGCGTCCGTGGGCCCGCAGCGTTCGCAACGCCTCGATCGTCACGACAGGCCGCCACTCCAGTGCGCTGCCCGGTGCCCACTGCCGCCAGCGGACCGGCCAGCCGCCGTCCTCCTGCTGGTCGGCCGCGAGGAAGTCCAGGGCGCGTGCCATCTCCTCGTCGGTGAACCACGCGCGCGCGAGGGAGTCAGGCGTGCGCGCGAAGTCGTAGGGGAAGTGGTACTCGCCCGGCGCGTATCCGGGCGCGACCGGGTAGGCCTCCGGACGCTCCGGATCGAGCACCGCGAGCAGCTGTTCGCGCACCAGCCGGCCCAGCCGGTCGGCGGCCGCCTCCGCGCGCGAGCGGTCGGGCGCCGAGTCCAGGAACGCCACCGCCGCCTGGACCTCGTACGGATGCGACTTCTCCAGGGACTCGATCGCGTCCCAGCAGAAGTCGGTCGCCCGGAACAGCCACGCGTGCCACACCTCGTTGCGGTGCAGCAGGCCCACCACGGGGCCGGTGGCGAGCAGGTCGCTCGGCGGCCCGTCGACGATCGGCATGAAGGGGGCGGCCGGATAGCCGCGCTGGCCGGGATGGACTGCGGGCAGGGCGCCGTCCGGCGTGGAGACGGCGGTCAGGTACCGGCACACACGCTCCGCCCGCTGCCCGCCGCAGCGCCCGATGGAGTCCAGCACACGCAGCGCGTGCGCGGTGTGCTGAGGCTGGCTGACCGGGCCGCGCAGATCGGGTTCGAGGGCGTGCCCGTATCCCTCGTCCTCATTGCGGTACGCGGTCAGGGCGGTCTCCACCGCCTCGGCGGCGCCGCCGAGGAAGTGGTAGGCGAAGCGGCGCTGCTCCAGTACGCGCGCGGTGAGCCAGACGAAGTGCTCGGCGCGGGACAGCTGGGTGCGCGCCGGGGGCGTCGGGGGGAGTGGGGATACTCCGGTTTCGGCCATGGCTCAGACCGTAGGGCGGAAAGCGGTCTCGGCAAGGGGTCACGACCCGGGCCCACTCTCAGGGGCGGGATACTCGAGTCATGCGGTTGACGGTCTTCTGGCGACGGATGGCGGATCACTTCGGTGAGGCGTACGCCGACACCTTCGCACGCGATCATGTGATGTCGGAGCTCGGCGGGCGCACCGTGCACGAGGCGCTGGACGCCGGCTGGGAGGCCAAGGACGTGTGGCGAGCCGTGTGCACGGCCATGAACGTTCCGCACGAGAAGCGCTGAAGGGACACGAAGATCCGCCGCAAGTCCCCGTTTGTCGGCGCGGTGGGCGAGACTGGCTCCGTGGCCCCGACAGACGAGACCGCCCAGGTACCCCATCAGGAATCGCCGCTCGGCACGACACCGCCCGCCCGGCCCCCGGCCGGCGATGCCGCCGTGCCGGGCGCACGTATGCCCCGCTGGCTGCCGCGCGCCATGGTGCTGGCCCTCGCCCTGGTCGCCGTGTTCCAGCTCGGCAGCTGGGCGTTCCACCAGCTCACCGGCCTGCTGATCAACATACTCATCGCGTTCTTCCTGGCACTCGCCATAGAGCCCGCGGTGAGCTGGATGGCCTCCCGCCGAATGCGCCGGGGACTGGCCACCTTCCTGGTGTTCCTGGGCCTGGCGATCGCGGTGGCCGGGTTCGTCACGCTGCTCGGCTCGATGCTCGCCGGCCAGATCGTCAAGATGGTCGAGGGCTTTCCGGGCTACCTCGACTCCGTCATCAACTGGATCAACTCGACGTTCCACTCCCACCTCAGACGCGTGGACGTGCAGGACAGCCTGGTCCACTCCGACTGGCTCAAGAAGTACGTCCAGAACAGCGCCACCGGCGTCCTGGACGTCTCGGCACAGGTCCTGGGTGGCCTTTTCCAGCTGCTGACGGTCTCGCTGTTCTCGTTCTACTTCGCGGCCGACGGGCCCAGGCTGCGGCGCACGCTGTGCTCGGTGCTGCCGCCCGCCCGGCAGGCCGAGGTGCTGCGCGCTTGGGAGATCGCCGTCGACAAGACGGGCGGCTACCTCTACTCGCGCGGTCTGATGGCGCTGATCTCGGGCATCGCGCACTACATCCTGCTGGAGGCGCTGGGCATCCCGTACGCGCCCGTGCTCGCCGTCTGGGTCGGTCTGGTCTCGCAGTTCATCCCCACCATCGGCACCTACCTCGCGGGCGCCCTGCCGATGCTGATCGCCTTCACCGTGGACCCCTGGTACGCACTGTGGGTGCTGATCTTCGTCGTGGTCTACCAGCAGTTCGAGAACTACATGCTCCAGCCCAAGCTGACCGCGCGGTCCGTGGACATCCACCCGGCGGTCGCCTTCGGGTCCGTCATCGCCGGCACCGCGCTCCTCGGTGCCGTCGGAGCCCTGATCTCCATCCCGGCGGTCGCCACGCTCCAGGCCTTCCTCGGGGCGTATGTGAAGCGGTACGACGTCACGGACGATCCCCGTGTCCAGGGGCACCGGACGCGGGGATCGGGATCGGGCAGCCTCTCCGCGCGAGTGCGGCGACTGCTGGGCGGACAGGCGCCCTCCTGAGGCTCCTGCGCGGCGGGGACTCACCGGGCGAGCGTCACCCGGCCCCGGGGGCTCACCAGGTGAGTGCCGCCCAGACCACCGCGCCGAGCACGGCGGCCGCGTAGCCGCCGACCGCCGCGCGCACGATGCGCTGTTTCGTGGCGTCGCGCCACGCCGTGCGGGACAGCGACCAGGCCAGGGCGGGGAGCACCAGCACGGCGTGCAGGCTCACCGCGTGCAGCGGCTTGAGCGGCGCGGTGGAGTGATATGCCGCCTGCTGGTGCCCGGTGCGGGAGAGCACGACGCCGCGGGCGATCATCACGGCTCCCGAGAGCAGCGCGACGATCATGATCGCGAACCCGGAGCGCACCGCGAGCGCCATGCCCACGGGGCCGTCCGGCCGGTGCCGGAAGGCGGCGGCCGCGAACGCCGACAACACCACGACCAGGACGCCGCCGCCGATCGCGAGGGTCATCGCGACCACGGTGTCGAAGGGTGTCTCGGTGTTGAGGTGCGACGGAACGTGGCGCCATGCCTGGAGGGTGATCCCGGCGACCTCCACGACGCAGTCGGTGGCGAACACGACGAGCAGGACGGTGCGGAGCCGCGCTGCGACGGTCAGATACGACGTCACCCAGGTGACCGCGGCGAGTGTCAGACCGAAGGAGAGCCCGAAGGTGATGGGCTTGCGCCAGGAGACGGGGCCGTCCCACGGGCCGCCGTCGACTGCGAACACCAGCAGGTGGGTCAGGCCGGACAGGACGAGGACTGCGCCCGTCGTATAGCAAATACGTTCGGGCGTGCGGAGGGGGCGCCCCGGAGTGCGGGACCGGCTGCCGGTGGCGGCGGTGCCGGTCTGCCGGGCCGCACTGACGGCGGCGGGAGCGGGGATTCCTTGGCGGTCCATGGGAATCAGCCTGGAGGTGGGGGGTGACGGGGTCGTCGTACGGCCGGAGTCACCTCTCGTACGCCCGCTGAAGTAGGGCTCGGGCGGGGCGTCCGGTCGACCGTGAAACGGCGCCGCCGGCACGCGAACGCGGGCCCGCGGCGCCGGGTGGTGCGCTTGACACAAAAATCGAACATCCATTCTCATGGAGGCGCCGGTGAGCCTCTGGACGGGGATTTCGACTCGGTTTTCCGGGAGAAGTGCCCAAGTTGTCCACAGGCAGGACGGGCGTCGGGGCGCATTGTCAGTGGCAGGCGTTAGCGTCTTTGACGTGAAGCGATCGACTCAAGCGAACCGGGTGGAACCCATGGCAGCTACCGACCGCGAGAAGGCTCTCGACGCCGCGCTCGCACAGATTGAACGGCAATTCGGCAAGGGCGCCGTCATGCGCATGGGCGAGCGGTCGAGGGAGCCCATCGAGGTCATCCCGACCGGGTCGACCGCGCTCGACGTGGCCCTCGGCGTCGGCGGCCTGCCGCGCGGCCGAGTGGTGGAGATCTACGGGCCGGAGTCCTCCGGTAAGACGACCCTGACCCTGCACGCGGTGGCCAACGCGCAGAAGGCCGGCGGCCAGGTCGCCTTCGTGGACGCCGAGCACGCTCTCGACCCCGAGTACGCGCGCAAGCTGGGCGTCGACATCGACAACCTGATCCTCTCCCAGCCGGACAACGGCGAACAGGCGCTGGAGATCGTGGACATGCTCGTCCGCTCCGGCGCGCTCGACCTCATCGTCATCGACTCCGTCGCCGCGCTCGTCCCGCGCGCGGAGATCGAGGGCGAGATGGGCGACAGCCACGTGGGTCTGCAGGCCCGCCTGATGAGCCAGGCCCTCCGGAAGATCACCAGCGCGCTCAACCAGTCGAAGACCACGGCGATCTTCATCAACCAGCTGCGCGAGAAGATCGGCGTGATGTTCGGCTCCCCGGAGACCACGACCGGTGGCCGCGCGCTGAAGTTCTACGCGTCGGTGCGTATCGACATCCGCCGCATCGAGACCCTGAAGGACGGCACGGAGGCGGTCGGCAACCGCACGCGCTGCAAGGTCGTGAAGAACAAGGTCGCCCCGCCCTTCAAGCAGGCAGAGTTCGACATCCTCTACGGACAGGGCATCAGCCGTGAGGGCGGCCTGATCGACATGGGTGTCGAGCACGGCTTCGTCCGCAAGGCCGGCGCCTGGTACACGTACGAGGGCGACCAGCTCGGCCAGGGCAAGGAGAACGCGCGCAACTTCCTCAAGGACAACCCCGACCTGGCCAACGAGATCGAGAAGAAGATCAAGGAGAAGCTGGGCGTCGGCGTGCGTCCCGAGGAGCCCGCAGCCGAGCCGGGCGCGGACGCCGCGAGTGCCGCACCCGCACCCGCGGCCGGGGAGGCCGCCAAGTCGGTGCCCGCCCCGGCGGCCAAGGCGGCCAAGGCGGCCAAGACTCCGGCGGCCAAGAGCTAGCCCGTGACACGACGAACCGACTGGGCCGAGGACGCCCCGCCCGTCGCCCCGCAGGGCAGGGGGAACCGGGACGGCGGAGGGTCGATCGGGAGCGGTGACACGGCGTACGGCGAGCTGCGCGATGACGCGGATGCGTTCGGCGAGGGCGCTTCGCGCGGTGACGGCCGTGCCCGCGGGGGACGCAGGCGAGGGCGGCGGCGCGGTTTCGGGGAACCGGCCGGCGACCCACAGGACGGAGGTCCCTCCTTCTCGTCGAGGGCCGAGGAGGGGGAGCCCCCGGGGGACCCGGCTGAGCGGGCGCGGGCGATCTGTCTGCGCCTGCTCACCGGGGCCCCGCGCACGAGGAAGCAGCTCGCGGACGCCTTGCGCAAGCGGGAGGTCCCCGAGGACGTGGCGGACGAGGTCCTGTCCCGGTTCGAGGACGTCGGCCTGATCGACGACAGTGCCTTCGCGGACGCCTGGGTGGAGTCCCGGCATCACGGCCGGGGTCTGGCCCGCCGGGCGCTCGCGCAGGAGCTGCGGACGAAGGGCGTGGACTCCGCGCTGATCGACGAAGCGGTGGGCCGGCTCGACAGCGAGCAGGAGGAGGCCACCGCCCGGGAACTCGTCGCCCGCAAGCTGCGCGGGACCCGTGGCCTCGACCGTGACAAGCGCCTGCGCCGCCTCGCGGGCATGCTCGCCCGCAAGGGTTACTCCGAAGGCATGGCGCTGCGCGTGGTCCGCCAGGCGCTGGAGGACGAGGGGGAGGACACGCAGGGGCTGGAGGACGACGCCGGGCTTTGAACCCGAGCGGCCGCGCCCGTGACTCCCCCTGGCCCCGGGGGAATTCGACAGGTGCGGCCGGAAGCGCCGAGGGTGATGCGCGGCCTACGCCGTGACCGGCAGCCCCGCCGCCTTCCAGGCCTGGAAGCCGCCCACCAGATCCGTGGCGCGGTGCAGGCCCAGTTGACGCAGGGACGCGGCGGCCAGGCTCGACGCGTAGCCCTCGTTGCAGACCACGACCACCCGCAGGTCATGGCTCGTGGCCTCGGAGGCGCGGTGACTGCCCTGGGGATCGAGGCGCCACTCCAGTTCGTTGCGCTCGACGACGAGGGCGCCGGGGATCAGCCCGTCGCGGTCGCGCAGAGCGGCGTACCGGATGTCCACGAGCAGGACCTCACCGGTCCGCGCGGCCTCGTACGCATCCGCCGCCACCACGCGGTCGAGGCCCTCGCGGACCCGTTCCAGCAAGTCGTCGATGGCCACGGGAGCTTCGGGTACGGAAGTCACTGCCAGTCCTCCGGGCGTTCGACCTGCTCCAGACGCAAGATCTGACCCGTGCGACTGTAGCGGCGGATCTGCGGCAAGGGCGGGTAATAGGCGTGGACAGAGATCGCGTGGTGCCCCGTGGACTCGTTGAGTACCTCGTGCACATGGTGCTGGCCGAAGGAGCGCCCCGTCCCGGCAGGCAGTCGCCGCTCCCGGTCCACCCCCTCGGTGAGCTCCAGGGTCTTCCAGCCGTCGCAGGGCAGCCGGGCCGCGAGAGAGTTCTCCGTGAGTTCGCCCGAAGCGGTGACGAAGGCGCCGACCGAGTCGGCGTGGTCGTGCCATCCGGTGCCGGTGCCAGGGGGCCAGCCGATCAGCCAGGCCTCGCTGCCGCCGGGGCCCTGGAGGCGTACCCAGGTACGCCCTTCGGGGTCCAGGGGGAGCGATGCGATCAGCTGCGCGTCGGCGGCCGCACGACGGGCGAAGTCGAGCAGGTCGGCTTGGGTGGGGGCAAGAGAAGGGGCGGGAGCGGGGGCGGAGGGGGAGAGAGACAACGGGCACCGTCCTGATGGTTCGCGCGGGGGCGCGCTGCCTTGAGGACATGGCGCGCGCGGGTGAATTCGGCGAGGTCAGAAGGACGGACGACACACGCAGCCCGCATAGCGGACGAGGTCCATATGGACCCTCCGCCACAGGCGCACACAGGTGTCGGTCACGAATCGGAGTAGACCATGGCGTTTCCGGCCGGTCAACTGATAGTCACTATGTGGACCCCGAGGTGACAGAGCGTCCGGGACGGCGGCCCGCGACCGCGGGCCCGGTCCCCACCCTCAGCCCGTGCCTGCCGCCGCCTCCGTCTTCGCCGGGCCGCCCAGCGTCGCCTCCGCGGCCTGATACAGCTCCGCCGGGCGCACCCCGCTGAGCGCCGTGACCAAGTGGCCGTCGGGCCGGACCAGAAGGACCGTGTGCGGAGCCGCGCCCGGGTAGCTCTCGGCGACCAGCAGTTCCGCGGTGTGCGGCAGGGCCGTCACCGCCGCTGCCAGCCGGGGCATGATCCCGGCCGACACCCAGTGCTTGCGCTCCCACACGCCGGTGCCCGGCGCGACGAGCACCACCAGCAGAGCCCCGCGCCCCAGCCGGTCCCGCAGTCGCACGAAAGAGCCGTCCTCGGCGGTCACCCGCACATCCACCACTGGCGCCCCGGGCTCGGTACCCACCGGCGTCACCGACTCGGAGGGCGGGGGCGCGAGCGGCGAGTTGCCGTAGGTCCCCGGAGCGCCGAGCACGCCTCGTCCCAGATGGCCGTCCGCGAGCAGTGCGTCGTGGCCGCGGGCGGAGCCGGGCACATACGAACGCAGCCCCCCGCCGCCGCGCAGCAGCGGCAGTGCCTGGTCGGCGGCGCGCAGCCGGGCCGCGACCGCGGCGCGGCGCTCCGCCTGGTAGCTGTCGAGCAGTGCCTCGTTGGGGCCGTGATGCCAGACGAGTCCGAGCTTCCAGGCGAGGTTGTCGACGTCCCTCAGGCCCTCGTCCAGACCCTGCGTGCCCAGCGCGCCGAGCAGATGCGCGGCATCCCCGGCGAGCAGGACCCGGCCGGCGCGCCAGCGGCGGGCGAGCCGGTGGTGGACGGTGTGAACGCCGGTGTCCAGCAGGTCGTAGGCGGGTGTGGTGCCCCCGTGCCAGCCCGCGAGGGTCTCCCTGACACGGGTCACCAGCAGTTCGGGGGTGACCAGGTCCTTGCCCGGCGGCAGCAGCCAGTCGAGGCGCCACACACTGTCGGGCAGAGGGCGCGCGATGATCTCCCCGCTCGAAGGACCCGATGCGCGCCACGGCGGCGTCCGGTGCAGCAACGCCTCGCCGGGCCAGGGAAGTTCGGTGCGCAGCGCCGCCACGGCATGACGCTCCACGGCGGTGCGGCCCGGGAAGCGGATGTCCATGAGCTTGCGCACCGTCGAGCGCGGCCCGTCGCAGCCGATCAGAAAACTGCCGCGCCACCAGGTGCCGCTCGGCCCGCGCGTGTGCGCCGTGACACCGGACGGCTCCTGCTCGATCGAGTCGAGCCGGCTGTCGGCGGTGACCTTGACGAGCCGTTCGCCCGCGACGGCCGCGCGCAGGGCGCCGGTGAGCACGTGCTGGGCGATGTGCAGGGGGGCGGGACCCCCGGCGAGGACGGGCTCGCGGGCCGGGCCCGTCGGGCTCTCGGCGGGGCCGTACCCGCCTGCGCGCTCCTGCTGCACCTCGGCCGGTTCGAACACGACCTCGCGCATCACCTGCTTGCGCCGCATCGACCGCCATCCGGTCCAGCGCAGTCCGTATTCGCTGAGCGGCACCCCGGTCAGCCGTTGCATCAGCGCGGCGGTGTCCTCACGCAGTACGACGGTGCGAGCGGCCCGCTGTTCGTCCTTGCCCGGGCCCTCGTCGAGGACGACGGACGGCACCTCCTGGCGCGCCAGCGCGAGCGCAAGCGAGAGCCCCACGGGCCCCGCGCCGACGATGATCACCGGGTCCACGGTGTTGCGCCCCCTGCCCGTGGCGGTGTCCCGTGGGACGCCTGTGAACAGGAGATTGGAGCAGGGTGCACGATCACAGAACGTATGCAACCTATTGCCACTGCTTGCGTCAAGCGACGGTGGCTGCGGCGTCGCTGACGGTGCTTCAGTCGATGACGTCCTCAGGCGGGCGGGGTCGCGATGTCGGTCTTGTCCAGCGATGCGGACGGCATGGATCCGATGGGCGGCGCGCAGTTTGACGCACAGGGTGTGGACGTGGTCCTTGACTGTCTCCCGACCGAGGTGAAGGGCTCGAGCGATGGTCGATGACGCCGATCGCAGACGGGCGGCGGCCCAGTCTTGTCCGAGGGGCAGGCGGCGAAGACCCGATCCGGCAGGTCTCCGCGCGGCCGGCCCTGTCCGAGTACTGCCGCCGCACAGCGTCCCGGGACGTCTCGGCGTCCCGGGACGCACCGTCCTGCAAATGCTGGCGCCGCGGCTAATTCACCGTGCGGTCCGCATTGCCGTCGGCCGGGCCGATGGGCCCTCCGGCGACGTCGAGCACTCCCGGCTGCTCGGCCGGCTCGGCCGCCGCCGCGACGGCGACACCGGTCTTGGTACGACGCCCCCGCCGTTCGATCCAGGTCGCGAGCGAGGAGAGTGCGAGGCACATCGCGATGTAGATCGCGCCGGAGACGATGACCACCGCTGTGAACGGGTTCTCCCCGTTGACGATGATGTTGGAGGCCATCGTCCGAGTGGCGAACAGAAGCTCCGTGTACGTGATGACGTAGCCCAGTGAGGTGTCCTTGAGGGTGACCACCAGCTGGCTGATCATCGTCGGGAGCATGGAGCGCACCGCCTGCGGCAGCAACAGGGTCGTCATCACCTGGTACTTGCGCAGACCGAGCGCGTAGGCGGCCTCGACCTGTCCCCGGGGCACGGCGTTGATGCCAGCGCGGAACACCTCGGCCTGGACGCTGCCGTTGTAGACGGACAGACCGATGACGAGACCCCAGAACGCGGTGTTGTCCCCGACCGTGCCGAGATCGTTCTTGTAGGTGAGGAACACCACCCACAAGGCGTAGATGGTGATGAGCAGCGGGACGGCGCGGAACAGCTCGATGAAGCCGGTCGCGAACCAGCGGACCGGCCGGTGCTCCGACAGCCGCGCCACGGCGAGCAGTAGCCCGAGTACCAGGGACAGCGCGCCGGCCACGGCGAACACCTTCAAGGTGGTGAGGACACCGTCGCGGATGTTGGTGCGCACGCCCGCGTTGTTGAAGATGTTCCAGATCTTCGGGTCCAGCTGGCCCTTGGCGTCGAGCCGGTACACGACGAAGGCGAGCAGGGCGACCAACGCCAGCGCACCGAGCACCGTGAAGATGCGGTTGCGCACGCGGGCCTTGGGGCCCGGCGCGTCGTACAGAACGCTCGCGGTCATCGTGCGACCTCCATGCGCCGCTCCAGTAGCCGGAACAGGCCGCTGATCGAGAAGGTGATGACGAGGTAGCCCAGGGCCACCCACACGAAGATCCAGGCGATGGCGTAGCCCTGGTCGCTCAGCGCCTTCTGCCAGCCGAACAGCTCGGTGACGCTGAACGCGCCCGCGATCGCCGAGTTCTTGGTCAGCGCGATGAAGATCGAGCTCAGCGGCGCGATCACGGTGCGTGTCGCCTGCGGTAGGACGATCAGGCGCAGCGTCTGCGAGAAGGTCATGCCGAGGGAGCGGGCGGCCTCCGCCTGGCCGAGAGGCACCGTGTTGATGCCCGACCGCACCGCCTCGCAGACGAAGGCCGAGGTGTAGAAGCTCAGGGCCAGCAGCGCCTTCGTCCACGGGCTCATGCCCGGCACGAAGATGACCGGGACGACGAACCACGCCACGAGGAAGAGCAGCGTCAGAGGGGTGTTCCGGAAGAGGGTGACCCACGCGGTGCCGAACATCCGCAGCGGAGGGACGGGGGAGACACGGAACCCGGCGATGATGACACCCAGCACCATCGCGAGGAGTCCGCTGGCCAGGGTCAGCAGTACGGTGCCTATGAACCCTTCGCGGAAGTCCGCGAGATGGTCGAGCAATACGTTCACGGGGAGGTCCTCGTGGCGGTGTTCGGGCAGGGAAGGCCGCCTCCGGGGCGGTGCGCCGGACGGCGTCGCCGGCACGGGCCGACGGGCCGCAGCGGACCCGCTGGGTGGTGGGTCCGCTGCGGCCGGCTCGGTCGACGCCGGGCCGGCGACGTCTCAGCGGTGCGTCAGTACCGGTTGACGGCCGGCGGCTCCGAGTACGGGGAGCCGGACAGGCCGAGCGTCGCCTCGTACGCCTTCTTGTAGTCGTCGTTCTTCTCGTGCTTCTCCAGCGCGTCGTTCACGGCGTCGCGAAGAGCCTTGTCGTCCTTGTTCATGCCCACGCCGTACGGCTCCTCGGTGAACGGCTTGCCGATCACCTTGAGCTTCGTGGGACGCTGCGCGGCATAGCCCTTGAGGATCGCGTCGTCGGTGGTGACGGCGTCGACCTCGCTGTTGAGCAGCTGCTGCACACACTCGGAGTATTTCGACAGCTCGACGGTCTTCGCGCCGTACTTGGGCTTCTTGATCTCCTGAAGCGGTGTCGAGCCCTTGATGGAACAGACCGTCTTGCCCTTGAGCGAGTCGGGACCCGTGATGCCCGTCTCGTCCTTGCGTACGAGCAGGTCCGCGCCGGCGTGGAAGTACGGGCCCGCGAAGCCGACCTGCTTCTTGCGCTCGTCGTTGATCGTGTACGTGCCGACGTACAGGTCGACCTCGCCCTTGGAGATGGTGGTCTCACGAACGTTGGAGTCCACGGTCTTGAACTCGATCTGCTCGGGCTTGAAGCCGAGGTCGGCGGCGACCATTTTGGCGATCTCGATGTCGAATCCGGAGCGCTTGCCCGTCGTGTCCTCGAAGCCCAGGAACGGCTGGTCGTTCTTGGCGCCGATGACGAGCTTGCCGGCCTGCTGGGCCTTCTTCAGCGTCGGGGAGTCGATCTTCACGTCGGTGGCGACGGCGTACGTCGGCAGCTTCGGCGCGTTCGCCCCCGTGCTCTCTCCGGCGGGCTGGTCACCGGCGTTTCCGGACTCGCCGCCACAGGCCGTCAGGGCCAGTGCGAGGGTGGCGAGGACCGCCGCGGGGACGGACTTGCGGAACTTCATGGGTGGACATCCTTCGGGTCGGCAGGTTGGGCGTTGCGTGGAACCGGGCATACGAGGGCACCGGAGCCCGCGGCGGCGATGGGTCGGTGTCAGTGGTGCAGGATCTTCGACAGGAACTCTTTGGCCCGGTCGCTGCGCGGGCTGCTGAAGAACTGGTCCGGCGCGGCCTCTTCGACGATGCGACCGTCGGCCATGAAGACCACCCGGTTGGCGGCCGAGCGGGCGAAGCCCATCTCGTGGGTGACGACGACCATCGTCATGCCGTCCCGGGCGAGCTGCTGCATGACCTCGAGGACCTCGTTGATCATCTCGGGGTCGAGGGCCGAGGTCGGCTCGTCGAAGAGCATGACCTTGGGGTCCATCGCCAGCGCGCGGGCGATCGCGACGCGCTGCTGCTGGCCGCCGGAGAGCTGTGCGGGGTACTTGTCCGCCTGGGCGCCCACGCCCACCCGGTCGAGCAGGCCGCGCGCCTTCTCCTCGGCCTTCCGCTTCTCCGTTCTGCGGACCTTGACCTGGCCCAGCATCACGTTCTCGAGCACCGTCTTGTGCGCGAAGAGATTGAAGGACTGGAAGACCATGCCGACGTCGGCGCGCAGCCGGGCCAGTTCCCTGCCCTCCTGGGGCAGCGGCCTGCCGTCGATCAGGATCTCGCCCGAGTCGATGGTCTCCAGGCGGTTGACGGTGCGGCAGAGAGTGGACTTGCCCGACCCCGAAGGCCCGATGACCACGACGACCTCGCCGCGGGCGACGGTCAGGTCGATGTCCTGGAGCACGTGCAACGCGCCGAAGTGCTTGTTGACGCCCCTGAGAACGACGAGTTCGTCGGTCGCGGCCACCGAGTCCTTGGCCACCGATACTTCGGTCATGTGCTGACTCGCTCCGTCCTCGCTCGGTTTCGGAGGACAGTAGTGATGCCGTGCGACCAGCGTCATTACATCTGAGGGAGATCTGAGCATCACAATGCGGTAGCGGCCGGGCACGAACCGTAGTGGCCACGTGCCGGGCGCGTACCGGCTGGGTAACGGAAGCCGCCCGCAACCCGAACCCTCTTGACGGCGTCCTTGTTCATCGGCGTGACTGCCTTGGTGCATGCACGCGGGTGCACGCGTTCGCGTGGATGACGCTTTCCAGTACAAGGCGAGAGCACGTTCTTGTACAGGCGGGGAGCGAGGGGACCGCGAAGCCGAGAAACCGGAGGGGGCCGGGATGAGACTGCTTCTCGTTGAGGACGACAACCACGTCGCGGCCGCCTTGTCCGCGGTGCTGGCCAGGCACGGTTTCGAGGTCACGCACGCCCGCAGCGGCGAGGAGGCCCTCCAGGCGCTGGTGCCGGAGGGCGCCGGATTCGGCGTCGTGCTGCTCGACCTCGGTCTGCCCGATCAGGACGGCTACGAGGTCTGCGGCAAGATCCGCAAACGCACCAGCACCCCGGTGATCATGGTCACCGCACGCTCCGACGTCCGCTCCCGGATCCACGGCCTGAACCTCGGCGCCGACGACTACGTGGTCAAGCCGTACGACACCGGGGAACTGCTCGCACGGATCCACGCCGTCAGCCGGCGCACCCCGCACCTGGACGACACCGGCGCGACCGAGACCGCGCTGCGGCTCGGCCCCGTGCACATAGAACTCCCCAATCGCCGTGTCAGTGTGGACGGTTCCGTGATCCAGCTGACCCGCAAGGAGTTCGACCTGCTCGCCCTGCTGGCCCAGCGGCCCGGCGTGGTGTTCCGCCGCGAGCAGATCATCAGCGAGGTGTGGCAGACCAGTTGGGAGGGGACCGGGCGCACGCTTGAGGTACACGTCGCCTCGTTGCGCTCCAAGTTGCGCATGCCGGCGCTGATCGAGACCGTGCGCGGCGTCGGGTACCGGCTCGTCGCCCCGGCCGCATAGCGGGGACAGGTTGGGCGCACGACTGCTTCCGCTGCTCATCGTCCTGATGGCGGCCGTGCTGCTCGCGCTCGGTGTGCCGCTCGCGGTGAGCCTCGCCGCCGCGCAACAGCAGCGGGTCGTCGTCGACCGCATCGACGACACCGCGCGCTTCGCGGCCCTCGCCCAGTTCGTCACCGACCGGCCGGGCAACGGCCTCCGGGTGGGCGGCGACAACCCCGACGGCGGCGACGGCGACACCAGGGACGAGCGCGGCGAGACCCTGCGCAAGGAACTCGCCATGTACTACGGCGTGTACGGCATCCGGGCCGGTGTCTTCTACCGGGACGACGTGCCCATGGCCAACGCGCCGGAGGACTGGTACCTGCCCAAGACGGGCGACGGCCGCGACGCCTTCAACGAGGCCCTCCTCGGGCGCCGCAGCCACGACCCCCGGCAGGTCTGGCCCTGGCAGCGCGCCCGGCTGGTGGTGGCCTCGCCGGTCATCCGCGACGGCGACGTCATCGCCGTCGTCGTCACCGAGTCGCCCACCGGGCAGATGCGGTCGAGGATCCTGCACGGCTGGCTGTTCATCGGCGCCGGTGAGATCGCCGCGATGCTGCTCGCCGTCGGCGCGGCGCTCCGGCTGACCGGCTGGGTGCTCAGGCCGGTGCGGGTCCTGGACGCCACGACCCACGACATCGCGACCGGACGCCTCAAGTCGCGTGTCGCGGCCGCGGGCGGTCCGCCGGAACTCAGGCGCCTGGCCCGGTCGTTCAACGAGATGGCGGACAACGTCGAGGAAGTCCTCGAGCAGCAGCGGGCCTTCGTCGCCGACGCCTCGCACCAGCTGCGCAATCCGCTCTCCGCGCTCCTGCTGCGCATCGAGCTGCTCGCTCTCGAACTGCCCGAGGGCAACGAGGAGATCGCCTCGGTCCGCACGGAGGGCCGGCGCCTGGCCCAGGTCCTGGACGATCTGCTCGACCTGGCGCTGGCCGAGCACGCCGAGGCGGACCTGAGGCTCACCGACATCGGCGCCCTGACCGCCGAGCGCGTTGCGGCCTGGGACCCGGCGGCACAGGCCAAGGGCGTACGGCTGACCGGGAACTGCGCGCCCACCACCGCCTGGGCGGACCCCGTCACCCTGTCCAGCGCCCTGGACGCGGTCATCGACAACGCGGTGAAGTTCACGCCCGAGGGGGAGTGCGTCGAGGTGGAGGTCACGGCCGTCGGCGACACCGCCTCGGTGGTGGTCACCGACGGCGGGCCGGGACTCAGCGACGAGGAACTCGTCCGGGTCGGCGATCGCTTCTGGCGCAGCGCGGCGCATCAGAACATCAAGGGGTCGGGGCTCGGTCTGTCGATATCGCGGGCGCTGCTGGCGGCGGGTGGGGGTTCGATCGCGTACGGGCGTCATGTGCCGCACGGACTGAAGGTGACGGTGAGTGTGCCGCGGACGGTGGACGGCGAGGCGTCGTAAGGCCCCGCCGGCTCGGTCAGCTTCGAGGACGCGGCCGATGAGGCCGCGGCGGGGGTCCGGAGGCGCCGGCCACCACCCGGTTCGCCGTACGCGCGGGGCCCAGGGGGGCGAAGGCTACGGCTTCACGGACTCGTAGTACTGCCGCGCGCCCTCGTGCAGCGCCAACGGGTCCGTGTAGATCGCCGTGCGCAGGTCCACCAGCTGGGCCGCGTGGACCTTCGCGCCGATCCGGTCCCGGCTGTCGATCACGGCACGGGTGAGCTGCTCGGTCAGGCCCGGGTCCATGTCCTCCCGGGTCATGAGGAGGTTCGCGACGGCCACGGTCTGCACGGCGGAGCCCTGCTGGGCGTCCGGGTAGGCGTCGGCGGGCATCACCGAGGCCCGGTAGTAATGTGAGGCGCCGCCCTGGGCGTGCAGTTTGGCCACCAGATCGGTGCTGATCGGCACCAGACGGATCGCGAAGTGCTTCGACAGTTCCGTGATCGCGCCGGTGGGCAGCCCGCCGGACCAGAAGAACGCGTCGATCCGGTGCCGCCTGAGCAGGTCGGGCATGGTCCCGATGCCGTCGGACAGGGGTGTGATGTCCTTCTTCGGGTCGAGACCGGCCGCCTGGAGCACATGCTCCGCGATGAGTCGTACCCCGGACCCGCCCGGGCCGATGGCGACCCTGCGTCCCTCGAGATCCGCGACGGACCGCACGGTCGACGAGCGCGGCACCACCAGGTGCACATAGTCGTCGTACAGCCGTGCGCAACCGCGCAGTCGGCCGGCCCCGGCCTTGTGTTCCAGCTTGTACGTCTCCACCGCGTCGGCGGCCGCGATCGTGAAGTCCGCCGTGCCCGTGGCCACCCGTCGCACGTTCTCCTGGGACCCGTCGCTGTTCAGCAGCCGGACGTCCACCCTCGGCAGCTCCTTGGCGATCGCCTGCTGCAGCAGGGTGCCGTACTTCTGGTAGACGCCGGTCGGGGTGCCCGTACTGAAGGTGACCGTTCCGCTCGGGGACTCCTCGCCGATCGGCAGCAGCCACCACAGCAGCAGCCCGACGACCGCGAGAGAGGCCGCCGAGCCCAGCAGCGCGCGGCGCCGGCCGATGCGGGGGAGTGGCGTGAACATGCGCGCGATCCTGCCAGTCCGGGGGCGCCCCTGACCAGGGCGGCAGACCACGGGCCCACGGGAGCGGGCCGTGGCAGCGGGTAGGGTCGCCGGATGCACCCTTCGCCCGCCTCCCTCGTCCGCGAGTTCCACCGCGCCTTCGGGCTCGACGCCCGTACCGTGCCGACGGAGGTCTCCCCGGAGCTGGCCGCGCATCGTGGGGAGCTGCTCGCCGAGGAGGCCGCGGAGGTCGCCGAGGTGTCCGTCACCGGACCGCTCGACCGGCTGGCGCACGAACTGGCCGACCTCGTGTACGTGGCCTACGGAACCGCCCTCGTGCACGGCATCGACCTCGACGCCGTCATCGCCGAGATCCACCGGGCCAACATGACCAAGATCGGCCCGGACGGCACGGTCTCCCGCCGGGCCGACGGCAAGGTCCTCAAGGGCGACCACTACCGGGGCCCGGTCGTCTCGGAGGTCTTGCGCCGCCAGGGCTGGACGCCGCCCGCGCAGTCCTGAGGACCGGTTTCCGGCGCGCTTACGACGACCGGACCGGGTGGGGAGCCGGTGCGGCGAGCCCCTGTCGGACCCGTCGGCCCGCCGTCCACAGCCGCCTAGACTGAGGCGACCCGTACAGTACGGCGGGCTGGGACAGGAGGGCGATGGTGGCGGCAGGTGGCGGTGGTTTCCAGGACCCGTCCGCCGAGGTGCTGACGGAGGCGGCCGCCGCCTTCGGGCTTCTGGCCTCGCCCGCGCGGCTGCACATCGTGTGGGCGCTCGCGCAGGGCGAGAGCGATGTCACCGGGCTCGCCGAGCGGGTCGGTGGCGCGCTGCCCGCCGTGAGCCAGCATCTGACCAAACTCAAGCTCGCCGGGCTGGTCCGCTCCCGTCGTGAGGGCCGCCGCCAGGTCTACTTCGTCGACGACGCGGACGTGGTGACCGTGGTGCGGCTCATGGTGGGCCAGCTCACCGATCGCGCCGCGCAGAGCGGCGCCGCGGCACCCCGTCTCCGTGGCCTCTGACACGGCCGCTCCGTCGGCGTCGATGCCGGGTGCGGGCGCCACGGCCGCCACCTCGCTGCAGGAGCTGCGGCGGCTGGAGAGCACGCCGCGCGGACTCACCGACGCGGAGGCTGCGGCACGGCTCGCGGACTTCGGGGAGAACGTGCTCCCCGAGACCCGTACGACCTCCTGGGCCCGTCTCTTCCTACGCGGTCTGCGCGACCCGTTCACCACGGTCCTGCTCTGCCTCGGCCTCGTCTCCGCCACCGTCGCCGCCTGGGGCACCGCCTGCGTGATTCTCTTCCTTGTCGTGGTCAGCTGCGTCCTGCGCGCCACCGGCGAGCACCGGGCCGACCGCTCGACGGCCGCGCTGCGTGACCTCGTTGCCGCCACCGCGACCGTGCTGCGCCGCCCGGACACGGCGCTCGAGCCGGCAGGCCACGCCGGTGGCGAAGGGCAGGGCGCGCGCCGGCCCGGGCCGGCGCGGGAGACACCCGCAGCCGAACTGGTGCCCGGTGACGTGGTCCGGCTCGCGCCCGGCGACCTCGTTCCTGCTGACGTACGACTGCTGCGGTCCAGCGGCCTGACGGTACATCAGGCGGCCCTCACCGGGGAGTCGGCGCCCGTGGCGAAGCACGCCCTCGACGCTCCCGCGGTCTGCGACGGCGGGCCCTTCGACCAGCCCCACCTCTGCTTCCAGGGCAGCAGCGTCGGATCGGGCAGCGGCACCGCGCTCGTTCTCGAGACGGGGGCCCGGACCCGGTTCGCCAAGGCGTACGCCGTCGGCACCCGGCGCGGGGGGAGCGCCTTCGACCGGTCCGTGCACGGCATCTCCTGGGTGCTGATCCGGTTCATGCTGCTCACTCCGCCGCTGGTCCTCATGGCCAACGCGGCGCTGCGCGGCCGGGGTCTTGAGACGCTCCCCTTCGCCGTCGCGGTCGCGGTCGGCCTCACCCCCGAGATGCTGCCGGTCATCGTCACCACCTGTCTGGGCCGCGGCGCCTCCGGGCTCGCCCGCGCCCACGGGGTGATCGTCAAACGGCTGCCCGCCCTGCACGACCTCGGTGCCGTGGACGTGCTCTGCCTCGACAAGACCGGCACCCTCACCCAGGACCGGCCTGTCGTCGAACGGGCCCTGGACGCCGAGGGCGAGGACGCCCCCGAGGTCCTGCGCTGGGCGGCCGCGGGCGCCTGGTGGACCCTCCACATCGCCGACCTGCCCCTCGCGGACGCCCTGGACGAGGCGCTTCTGGACGCGGCCGACGGGGCCTGGGAGCAGTACGAGGGAGTGGCCGCCCTGCCGTTCGACCCGGTCCGGCGGCTCGCCACCGCCGTGGTCCGGGGCCGCCTCGGCAGCCACACCCTCCTCGTCAGGGGCGCTCCCGAGGACGTACTGGAGCGCTGCGCGCTGGAGCCCGCGGAGCGGGAACGGCTGCTCGCACGGGCCGCGCGCGAGGCGGCCGGAGGCCTGCGGCTGCTCGGCGTCGCGACCGCCGACCGTCCCGCCCGCGCCCGCCCCTACACCCCCGCCGACGAACGCGGCCTGGCCTTCCGGGGCTTCGTCACCTTCCGGGACGCCCTCGCACCGACCGCCGAGCGCGCCCTGCGGGACCTCACCGCCCGCGGCGTCACCGTCCGGGTCCTGACCGGCGACCACCCGGGCACCGCAGCCCGTGCCTGCCGCGACCTCGGTCTGGACCCCGGTGACATGCGCACCGCCGGCGCGCCCGACGAACTGGCCGCGACCGTCGTCGCCCGCTGCACCCCCGAGGACAAGGCGCGGATCGTCGCCGGGCTGCGCGCGGCGGGGCACACCGTCGGCTTCCTCGGCGACGGCGTCAACGACGTGCCCGCGCTGCGCGCCGCGGACGTGGGCATCGCCCCACGCGAGGCCGTCGCCGTGGCCCGCGAGAGCGCGGAGGTCGTCCTCGCGTACAAGGACCTGACCGCGATCGACCACGCGGTGGCCGCCGGACGCCGCAGCGGCGGCAACATCGCCACGTATCTGCGGGTCGCGCTCTCCTCGAACCTCGGCAACGTCCTCGCGATGCTCGCAGCGGGCCTCCTGCTGCCCTTCCTCCCGATGCTCCCGGCCCAGGTACTCGCCCAGAACCTGTGCTTCGACGCGGCTCAACTCGCCTTCGCCCACGACCGTCCCGCGCCACGGGAGCTCTCGCGCCCCACCGTGCTGCGCCCGCACGACCTCCTGCGCTTCATCACCGGCTTCGGCGTGGTCAACGCGGTCGCCGACCTCGCCACCTTCGGCGTCCTCGCCCTCAGCCTGCGCGGTCCCGACGCGCTCGACGACGCAGCGGTCTTCCACTCCGCCTGGTTCACGGAGAACCTCCTCACCCAGGCCCTGGTCATGCTGCTGCTGCGGTCCGGCCGGAGTCTCGCCGAGGGCCGCCGGCCGGGCCCGGTCGGTGGGGCAGCCGGCGCGCTCGCCGCCGTCGGGCTCCTGTTGCCCGTCACCCCGCTCGGCGCACTCCTCGGCCTGCCGGCGCTTCCGGTTTCGTACTACCTGCTGGTCGGCGCCGTCCTCGCGCTGTACGCCCTGGCCCTGTGGGCGATCAGGGCACGCTACGAGCGGCGTTGGGGCTACGGCGGGCAGAGCCTGCGCTTGGACCGGCCGTAGGGCTGGATGAGGAGCATGCCGATACCCGGCGCCGTCTCGGACCGGTAGGGTCCGCTGGACAGTTGTACAGTTGCGCAATGTAGCAATCATCATGGGACGGGCGAGCGGCGCACGCGTCTTCGCCCAGGCGAGGAAGGGCGGGCGCGCTCATGCTCCGCAACGGACTGGAACCCTGGCACCTGCTGGTCGTGGCGATCGTCGTCATCGTGCTGTTCGGCTCGAAGAAGCTGCCCGACACCGCCCGCGCGCTGGGCAGGTCGATGCGCATCCTGAAGAGCGAGGCGAAGGCGATGAAGGAAGGGGACGCGCCCGCGGACGTCGTTCCCGTGACGCCCACGGCCGTCCACACCTCCGCGGAGGCGACCCCGGAGCAGCCGTCGTCCGCCGCCCGCTGAACCGGTTCCGTCAGGGGCTGGCGCAGTCGTAGCCGTACGTCAACGGTTCGCCCTGCAGGCCGAGTCGGCGCCGGTAGACGTAGACCGCCTCCACCCGCACACCGTCCTGCGGGGAGTCGACCCGGCAGGGGTAGGTGACCTGCAACACCGAGGGCCGGCCCGCGACCTGCATGCGCAGGCCGTCGGCCGGCCCTCCCGCGAGCACCGCGGTCTCCCACTTCGTCGCGACGTGAAGATCCATGGCTGTACTTTAAAGTTGCGCATTCGCGGCAGCGTTGTGAGCTCTACCACGTGCTTCACCGGGCGTGCGGCAAGCCGGTCCACCGGCGAAGGCCGGCGCGTCCCGGCGCCGGCCTTCGCCGGGCGCTTCGCCGCCTTTGATGCTCGTATGGTGGGAACTCTGGGGTCATGAGAGTCCATCGGTGCCCGGCCGGCGCCGACCGAACGGAGAGGCCCTCCATGCCGACCCAGCCCCGGACCGCCGGATCCGCCGTCCCCGCCTCGTCGGGCCGACGGCGCCCGGGTCTGCGCCCGGTCGGACAGGGCGCCGGATTCTGGTTCGTGGCGGCGGCGTTCGCCGTCCTGATGGCGTTCGGTACCGCGCCCACCCCGCTGTGGCCGCTCTACGCGGCCCGCGACGGGTTCGGGGTGACCACGATCACCGTGGTGTTCGCCATGCTGGTCGGCGGTGCCGCCGTCGGCTTCCTCGCCCTCGGGCATCTCTCCGACCGCTTCGGGCGCCGCCGTGTCGTCGTCCCGGCCCTTGCCGTGGCCCTGGCCGCCGCCCTCCTCCTGACCTGGTGGAAGGACCTCCCCGGCCTGATGACCGGCCGGTTCCTGAACGGGGTGGGCATCGGCCTCATGGCCTCCACGGCCACCGCGTACCTGCACGACCTGTACGCAGGCGCGCACCCCCACCGACCCGAGGCCGTGCTGCCGGAGGTGGTCGCGACCGCGGCCAACCTCGGAGGGCTCGCTCTCGGTCCGCTGGTGGCCGGAGCGGTGGCGCAGTGGGTGCCCGATCCGCTGACGGTCACGCAGTTCGGTTTCGCGCTGGCCCTCGCGGTGTGTCTGGTGCTCAGCCTGGTCACGCCGGAGACCGTGGACCGGAGCCGTACGGTGCGGCAGAAGCCGGAGCGGTTCGCCCTGTGCCCCGGCGGGCGCCCGGTGTTCGCCTCGGCCGCGGGGCTCGGCTTCTGCTCCTTCGCCCTCTTCGGCCTGGTCACGGCGCTGGGCGCGGTCATTCTTCACACCGAACTGCGAGTCTCCTCGGAGTTCGTCGCGGGTCTCGCGCCGTTCCTGATGTTCAGTGCCGCCGCGCTGGCCCAGCTGGCCCTTGCCGCGCTGCCGCCGCGGCGCCTGCTTGCCGTGGGGATGGTGGCCTTCCCGTCCGGGCTGGCCCTGGTGGCCCTGTCCGTATACGGCTCGACGCTGTGGCTCTTCCTCACGGCCGCCACGTTGGCGGGCGCGGGCTCGGGCATCCTGTTCAAGGCCGGTCTCGTCCAGTCCGTGACCGCGGCCGCCCCCGCGTCCAGGGCGGGCGTCCTCGCCGTCTACTTCGTCGTCGCGTACGCGGGCCTGGGTCTGCCCTCGATCCTCTTCAGCGAGCTCATCCGCCACCTGAGCATGCCAACGACGATGGTCTGCTTCTCGGTGGTGCTCTCCGCGGGCGCGGTCCTGGCGGCGGCGGTGGCGGTGCGGAGCGAACGCTGACCACGGTGCGGCCGCGGTCCGCCGCGTTCGCCGCACCCGGTGACGGTGTCCGACGGCGCGGGCCCGTGCGCGGTGTCGAGCCGGGCTCTAGGTGACTGGTGTTAAGCGGGTCTTCCTGAGCGTGTCGGTTCGCTGTGGAGGGCGCCAGGATCATGTCGGTGGCTGGTGATTGGGCGGCTCGC